>NZ_JBAKHX010000061.1:0-51057 GCF_036906915.1 Micromonospora sp. CPCC 206061 | reverse complement strand
CATCCTCGGCCGCCCACATAGGACCAGGTCAGCCAGCATCCCCGCGACTACGCAATCGCCCTGGGTGGCCAGCGCGCGCCAGCAGCGACCCGCCGGCACACGTGAGACGACCGGCATACCGCTCATAACCCAGAGGTCGCAGGTTCAAATCCTGTCCCCGCTACCAGCAAAAACGGCCCCTCCAGAGATTCTCTGGAGGTGGCCGTCTCTACCTCGCTGGGCTACTCTACTGGGCTGCCTGGGACCTTGAGGGGACGGACGACGCGACTCCGGAGAGGCTATTTACACGCTTCCTCCGGTGGAGCCTGCTCGTCTTGCCGGCGCTTTGACGGCGACGGCGGTAGGCGACCCGCGCCCGGCCTTCCGGGGCGCTAGCGGCAAGTGTCGGCGCGTACGACGGTGTCGCACCAAGCGGGAAGGGTCGACGCGCCAGATTCGCCAGCCGCGCCGATCCCGACGCGTCTCGAACGTCCAGGGATGTGCCGTGCCGTGTAGCGAGAGACCGGAGCCATCCTGGCTCCACCAGATCGGCTGTACGTACGCGGTCACCGTGGCGCGTTCGCTGTCCTGATCCTCGGTGACGTACTCGGTGATCTCGAACTTGCTGGGCACGTCGGAGCGCTCCGCTTCGACACGGTACGCACGCCACTGGTCGAGCAACTCGTCACGACGCTTCGCCGGGAGCACCCGCGATACGCCCAGCTCTTCATCGGCCGAGAGTCCCGCCACGTCGACGGTGATCGCGGCCTCAGGGTCGGCCTCGCCACGACCAGCGATGTACGTCTCATACGCGAACCAGCCGACCGGGACGACTGCCACATCCGCGCAGAGCATCAACGACACGGCGAGCAGAACCAAGAGCCAGATGCGGCGCTTGCGCGGCGTGGGCGCCATGCCTAGCGACGATGACGGCGTGGAGCGTTCCATGATCGGGCAAGATATCGAGATCAGCGCCTGGCCTGCTCGCCTTATCGCTTGGCGACGGCCACGCGGTCTCAGTTCTGGTCTCGTTCGCGACAGGCTGGCGAGACTGTCACCCAAGTCACCCGTGTCACTCAACCGCCTCTGATCTGGGGAAACTCTTCTGATCATGGGTGACAGCAGGTCAGAGCGCCTCTGTCATAGACAGAGGTGGATTGAAGCGCTGACATCGCGGGTCAAGGGCCAGTGTGGTGCCCTTTTGTGTCCCACATGTGGACGTGTTGACCCCGCTTCCGGGCAGGTTCTCGACCTTGCTCGTGATCGGCAGTCGTCGTTCCGGAGTCAACACTGGCAGGCGGGTGGTGTTGCTGACAGTGTTTCGGAAGACCAGACAGGTCGAGCGAGCAGTGACACCCGGAGAAGGGGTACAAGACATGGCGACACGGCATGTGCGATGGGAGCGCTCCGGAGCCGACGAGCACGCCGCCGCATACGAGGAGGCGCGAGCGTCGCTGATGCTTGGTCAGCTGGTGCATGACCGGCGTGTCGAGCTCGGTCTTACGCAGACTGAGCTGGCGGAGCGTGCGGGCATGACGCGGCCCCAGCTTTCTCGCTTGGAGTCCGGGGGAGCTACGCCGACTGTGCCGCTATTGGCCCGTCTGGCTGCGGCATTGAACGCCGATCTCGATGTCGCGTTCCGCCCGCACAACCGCATCGCGGCTTGATCGTCGTCGCTATCCCCCGCTGTCCCGACTGGCTGTCTCACATGTGCGGCAGGAACCTTTGTGTCATCCGCGTTCGCGAAGCGGAAGTCCCAGAAAGCGTCGATAGGGAGACACCGGCTCCTATGCGCCCTCATGCCCGAAAGGCCTACGCGCGCCTGTGTGGCCGTCGACATCTTCTACCTGAGTGCGACCTTTCTCACCGATCGTGATCGTCGCCTTGGATGTGGACCATACGCCGGTCCAATGTGGTCACGTGGACTGAGTTCGGCCCGTACTCGGCGACAGGCAAGGCCGAAGCGCCTCCGCAGCCGCAGGCCTCGCTCGCCCGGTCGGCCGCTATCAGCAGCATGACCAGCCGGTATGTTGCATCTCGGTACAGCGGGTCGTGGCTCGGCGTATCGAAGAGCTTGAGCTGGGCGGTGGCCGATTAGATGTCTTCGGTCTCGGACGGTGTCCGACCCGAGCGGGTGCTGAGCCCGACCCGGGATTTCGACCTAGACCTGTATGAGAACCGGATCGCGTCCCGGCTCGTCGACCACCTCTGGCGGTTTCTGAACCAGCGCATCGCCGAGGTGCGGCAGATGGATGCGATGGTCGAGGACGTCAAGCGGATCGTAGACGACATCGCACACCGGCCGTGGTGGGCGCACGGGCACCTCTTCGACCTCCTCACAGGCTTCGCCGTCGACGACACCTGGCACACCCGGATGATGGAACGTCTCGCCGAACTGGAACGGCTCAGCCACGGGGTGACGAGCCTGCTGGGATCGCCGGTCCGGCGGGGCGTCAAGAGGCGGTCGGGTCAGCCCGTGCGTTACACCCGGATCGCCTGCTCCGCACGTGACGAAAAATAGAGCCGGACCGTTCTGCTGGTGGTGATAACCGTGGTTACTTGTCGGGCATGCGACATTTCTGGACCCTGATCGCCGCCGTTGTGATCGCACCGCTCAGCTGGCTGTTGCTGGCGTACGGGCAGGACCGGTCGATCCAGGCGTTCGCCAACGAGGAGGACAGAACTGGCGCCTTCGACAACGGTGACTTCGTCCGGCCGGTGGTGTGCCTCGCCGCGGCCGGGCTGCTGCTCGGCCTGCTCGCAACCCTCCGGTTCTCTCCTCTCGGTGCCACCGCGGCCGGCCTCTTCTACTCGGCCAGCTATCTGGCCCTGCTGGTCCAACAAGACACGGTCATGGACCTGCTGCCGAACAACGTCTCGCTGGCCGGTCGAGACGCGGATCCGGCTGCGCCTCTGCGTACCGGGATGACGATGGTGCTTGGAGCTCTGCTGCTCGTGGCGGTCGTCAGCGTAGGGCGGTGGCGGCGCTGGCCGGTCCGTGAGGACGCCGCGCCCGAGTCCGCTCTCACGGCGTTGCTGGGGAACCGCCCGCTGGGCGCCGAAGGGCTGGGCGAGGAGCAGCCCGACCCCTACGGCCCCGCCGGCGACGACGACTACGTACGGGGTGGTGGCGACTACGCCGGTGGCCCGCACAGGAGTTGGGAGACGGGCCACATACCGCACACGTGGCCGAGCAACCGCCGATGACCTGGCCGCGTGGCAGAATGGGGCCCGACCCCGCCAGCGTCGAGGAGGTGAGACCCATTTCGCCATTACAGGCCAGGTGCTCCCACCTCACCGTCGGGCAGTCCATCGCAGCGAGGTGAAGCCGGGAGTGCCCGTCGGCGCTCCGGAAGGTACCCGTTGTCAACTTCGCACCGATCGGCCATCGTCGCTCGGCTCCGCGCCGCCGGCTGTGTCTTCGCCGAAGACGAGGCTCACCTGCTCATGTCCACAGCCACTACACCTGCCGACCTCGTCGTGATGGTCGACCGGCGAGTCGCTGGCCTGCCTCTCGAACACGTCCTGGGCTGGGTGGACTTCCACGGCCTGCGGATAGCTGTCGAACCTGGAGTGTTCGTGCCGCGGCGGCGCACCGGGTTCCTCGCCAGGCAGGCGATCGCCCGCTGCCCGTCGCCGGCGGTTGTCGTCGACATGTGCTGCGGCTCGGGCGCGCTGGGTGCCGCGGTAGCCGCCGCTCGGAACGGCGGCGTCGAGCTGCACGCCGTCGACATCGAGCCGGTGGCGGTGCGGTGCGCGCGCCGCAACCTCGCCGCGGTCGGCGGGCGGGTGTATGAGGGCGACCTCTTCGCGCCGCTCCCCACCGAGCTGAAGAGCCGCGTCGACCTCCTGGTCGCCAACGTGCCTTACGTGCCGACCGAGGCGGTCGCGCTGCTGCCACCCGAGGCCCGCGTACACGAACCGCGGGTGGCGCTGGACGGCGGCCCCGACGGGTTGGGTGTGTTGCGGCGGGTGGCTCGAGCCGCTGGGGAGTGGCTGGCGCCGGGCGGTCACCTGCTGGTCGAGACCAGCGAACGTCAGGCGGCGCAGGCCCTGGAGGCGTTCAGGCAGGCGGGGCTCGCTCCGGAGGTTGCCAGCGACCCGGGATTGAACGCCACCGTCGTCGTCGGCGAAATGTGGCAACGCTCCCGTTGAACTGGCCGGCCAGGCGGCCCGTACCACCACGCGGCTCTGAGCCTACGGCTCGGGGGCGATCACGCTGCCCGCCGCGTCTCGCACCGTGATCGCCTCGACCGGGCAGGACTCAGCGGCCGCGCGCACCGCGTCGTCGGCGTCGATCGTGTCGTGTATCGGTGTGGATACGCCATTCACGAGCCGGAACGCCGCTGGCGCGGTGCCGGCGCAGATGCCCGCACCGATGCACGTGCCGCCGTCGACGGAGATTCGCCAATCGTCGCCTACCACGCCACCGGCATCCGCTTCAGCCCTCGCACCAGCATGCCGCTCTTCCAATGCAACTCCTCCTCGGGGACGGCGAACCGCAGGTCGGGAAAGCGCCGCACCAGCACGTCGACGGCAACCTGCAACTCCATGCGGGCGAGCTGTGCACCGACGCAGTGGTGGGCACCGTGGCCGAAACCGATGTGCGGATTGGTCGATCGTCCAAAGTCGAGCGAGTCGGGGTTGGGGAACACCTCTTCGTCGCGGTTGGCCGACGACAGCGACCCGATGACCGGCTCACCGGCGCGGACCAAAACACCGCCCAGCTCGACGTCTTCGGTGGCGTACCGGGCGAACGACGACGCCACACCGAGCGGCACGTATCGCAGCAGCTCTTCGACGGCGGCCGGCACCAGCTCGGGGTCGGCGCGCAGCTCGGCCAGCTTGTCGGGGTTGGTGAGCAGTACGTACGCGAAGTTCGGGATCTGCGTGACGGTGGTCTCGTGCCCGGCGGCGAGCAGGCCGGTGAGGAGGCGCACCAGCTCGTCTTCGGTGAGCCGGTCGTTGTCTTCGTCGCGGACCCGCACCAGCGCGCTGATGAGGTCGTCGGTGGGTTCGCGGCGGCGTGCGGCGATGAGACCTCGCATGTACGCGAACAGGTTCTGGATGTATCCGGCGATCTGCTCGACGGACAGCGACGTGGTGGAGACGACCGCTTCCGACCACACGTGGAACCGGTCCTGGTCTTCGACCGGCACACCCAGCAGCTCGCAGATGACCGTGATCGGCAGCGGTGTGGCGAAGCGCTCCACCAGGTCGGCGGGCGGGCCGGCGGCGATCATCCGGTCGACGAGCTCGTTGGCGACCTCCTGGGCGCGCGGGCGGAGCTGCTCGACGCGGCGCGCGGTGAACGCCTTTGCCACGAGGCGACGCAGGCGGGTGTGCTCGGGCGGATCCATCAGCAGGAGGCCGGCTTCGAGCTTTCGCGGGGAGATGCGCGGCTCGTCGCGGTCTGCGCTCGCGGCCCGGCTGAACCGCGCGTCGCCAAGCACCGTGCGGACGTCGGCGTAGCGCGTGGCCAGCCAAGCCTCTTCGCCGTACGGCATCCGCACGCGGGTGAGCGGCTCGCGCCGGCGAAGCTCAGCGTAGAACGGATCGAGGTTGAACCGGTCGGGTGGACTGAACGGGTAGGCGTGAACTACACGCTGGGTATCAGTCATGGACACCCATCGTACTCAATATTCGAATAGCTGGATGACCTTCAGAAGCGTCCACCGCCGGTACGTCGCGCCCGGCTGCCGCTGCCACCGAACCCGCCACCCCGGAAGCCGCCACCCGGCCGGCCGCCTCCGCCGGACATGATGCCGCCCAGCAGGATGCCGGTGAGCAGGTCACTGGTGCTTCCCGACGACCAACTGTGCACATCGGACTGTGCGGACCGGCCGGCGTCGGCGGCCAGTTGCTGGGCGCGTTGCGCGTCGGTGACCGCGGCCGCCGGGTCGGTGGTAGCGAGCGCTTCCGCGCGCACCAGGAGCCGCTGCGCTTCGGCGAGCGAGGCGCGCGCCTGGCTGGCCACCGCGCCGCGCCGCGTCGCGATGAAGCTGCCGGCCGCGGAGACCTCTGCGCGCGCCGCCGGCAGGGCGTGGTCGAGCATGGTGCGGGCCCGTGCGGCACGTTCGACGGCGTCGCGCTGCTCCGCGAGCGCGCGGTCCAGCGCCGCGTCGGCCTGTTCCAGCGCCCGTACGGCGGACAGCGGATCCATCGTCGGCTGGGTGAGCGCGGTACGCGTCGACGCGACCGCCTGCTGAGCAGCCGTCACCGCGACACCGGCGTTCGGCGGGGCGGCGGCGAGTTCCGACTCCACCTCCGTCAACAGCGTGTCGATGCCCGCCCGCGCAGTGTCCAGATCGGACCGTGCCTGTTCGACCGAGTTGATCAGCGTCTCCGCTTGGGCGACCGCCTCTTCGGCCGCCCGCAACGTGAGCGCCGCGCGCGGTGGGTCGGCGGTCTGGATCTCCGTCAGCGTGGTCCCGGCGAACTCGAGCCGCTCGCGTGCCTGCTCCGCGTTGCCCGACAGGCCGGCCACCACCGGCCCGGTGTACTTGCCCCGCAGCGCCTCGATGGTCGCACCCGTCGCCGGCAGCTTCCCCTCCGCGGCGGCCCGGCGCTCCGACAGTTCCTGGCGTTCCGGCTCGATGCGGGACTCCAGGCCGCGCAGCTCGTCGAACGCCTCCGACTCCGCGTCCAGCCGTTGATCGGCGGCCTCGCACCGCCGGATGATCTCTTCGAGTGCCGCGCGTCGGGCCGGCTCGTCGGGCTCGGGTGTCTCGTCGAGCGTCAGCCGCAGCCGGAACGCCTCGGCCACGTCCTGACGCGCGCTCTCCAGCGCCGCGGTGAACGAGGCCGTCGCCTCCGCACCGTACCGGCCGGTGGCGAGCGACAGCTCCTGCTCGCTGGCGCGCAGGTCGTTGTCCAATTCGACGAGCAACGCGTTGGCGCGGGCGGTCAGCTCGGCAGTGCTAACGGGCGGCGGCCCTGCTGGGGTGGCCCGCGTGCGGCGCTGGCGCGAGCGGAGCGTCAGCCACACGACGAGCCCGACGAGCACAGCGAGGATGCCGAGGCACACGACGCCGCCGAGGATGAAGCCCGCTCGGCTGCCGCTGCTGCCGCCGTCGGGATCGGGGTCGCCCGGCCTGATCACCGGTGCGGGCACCGGCTGGCCGGCGAGCACCGCGCGGTATCCGTCGGCGGCGCCGATCGCCGCACCGGCCCAGTCGTTTTCGCGCAGCGCCGGCTCGATCGCGACGGCGGCCACGCCGTCGAGCTGCGCGTCGGTCAGCGGGTAGGCGGCGTCGAACGCGTACGCGTAGGCCCGGTCGCCGGTGGCGACGGCGAGCACCGCGTCACGCCGGCCGAGGTCGCTGCGGGTCGCGGTCTCGTCGGCCCACTCCTGCGCCGGCGTACCGTCGAACGACTTCACGTAGACCACGAAGAGCTGGAGCCCGCTCGCGTCGCGCAGCCGGTCGAGGGCGGCGGTCACCTCCGGCTCGCGGCCGTCGAGCGCGCCCACCTCGTCGGTGACCTGCCCGTCGAGGCGCATGGGCGAGTCTGCTCGGGCGGGCGCCGCGACCGAGGCGACACCGATCAGCGACGCGAGAAGGACCGGCGCCCAGCGCGAGATCATCGGCACTGGTACAGGCTAGGCCTATCCGGCCCCGCGGTCAGCGCTCTTCGGGGCCGCCGAGCAGAGACGGGTCTTGGCGGATCAGGTCGGCAAGGCGCGCGGCCGCGCCGGCCGCACTGGGAGTGGCGTCGGTCGCGAGCGGCCACGCGGGCGGGCCGGGCAGCGCGGGCGGCTGTGCCGGCACCGGCGCCGTGGCGGAAACCGGGCCCTCGGCGGCCACCACCGTGGCCTCCACCACACCGTTCCGGCGGGCGATCCGGATCTCGGCGCTGACCTCGCCCTCTTCGCCGTACACGGTCACCGACAGCCCTGGATGGCGCTCGACGATGCGCCGCACCGCCTCGACCACCTCACCGATCGCGCCCGAGGAGCCGATGCCGTTTCCGTCGGAGGAGGCGGCGCCGGTCGGCGCGACGCGCTTGCGCAACTGATCGCGCCTGGCCAGCCGCTCCAGCGCGTCGTCCAGTCCACCTCTCACCCCGACAACCTCCTAGACGTGTTGGCTGCGGACGGCGTCAGCCAACGCGCGATCGAGCAGGACGAGCAGTGCATCGCGGACGGAAAGCTTGTTGCGGGCGTCGAACGCGACGATCGGAATCCTCTCATCGATGGCGAGAGCCCACCGTACCGCGTCCAGGTCGTGGGCAAGGCGTCCGTCGAACGCGTTGACGGCCACCACGAACGGCAGCTTGAGCCGCTCGAAGTAGTCCACGGCCGGGTAGCAGTCGTCGAGGCGCCCGCTGTCGACGACGACCAGCGCGCCCAGCGCGCCGTGCGCGAGGTCGTCCCACATGAAGCCGAAGCGCGACTGGCCGGGCGTACCGAACAGGTACAACTTGAGGCTGCGGTCGATGGTGACGCAGCCGAAGTCCATGGCGACGGTCGTGGTGGTCTTGCCGGTGGCCGGTCCGGGGTCGTCGATGCCGACGCCGGCCGAGGTCATCTCGGCCTCGGTGGTCAGCGGCGAGATCTCACTGATCGAACCCACGGTGGTGGTCTTGCCCACGCCGAAGCCGCCGGCGACCACGATCTTCACCGGGATGGGCGCGGAACCGGCCGGCACCGCCGGCTCAGGAGATGGCACGTAGTCCACGGATCACTCGCATGATGGTTTCGGGGTCGTATGGGCGCGCGGTGTCCCGCGCGTGTACGTCGAGGTAGCCGGCGGCGCGCAGGTCGCCGACCAGGATGCGGGTCACGCCAAGGTGCAGGCGGGCGCGGGCGGAGATCTCGGCGACCGAGACCGGCTCGGCGCACAGCGCGATGATGGTGCGCAGTTCGGGTGCGAGGTTCAGCACGGCGATCCCACCGCGCGCCGGACCGTCCGGCCGCGCGGTCACCTGAGTCTCCAGGCCGATGTCCGGGTCGACGCCGTCGACCCGGCCCGAGGTGAGCACGAAGGGCCGCAGCCCGCTGGGCGCCGCCTCGGCTGCGGGACCCAACCCGGAGTGGCTCAGGTATGGGCGGATACGGGCCGGCGCCGGCCCGTCCTCGGGCGACGACGGTCTCACGACTGAGCGGCGTTCTTAAGTTCGGCGATAAGGCGGGGGGTGAGCGCGCCGCCGGCCCGGCTGGCGAAGAGCGTCATCTCGTACGCGACGGTGCCGAGGCTGGCGGTGCGGTCGGCGATCACGCCGAGCACGGAGCCCGCGCTGATCGAGGTCACCAGCAGGTACCCGCCGGTCATGTCGATCACCACCCGATTGAGCCCGCCCAGCGAGTACCAGGTGGCGGCGCCGCCGGCGAGGCTCGTCATACCGGAGACCACAGCGGCGAGCCGCTCGGCGTTCGCCCGGTCGGCGATGTTCGACTTGGCCATCAGCAGGCCGTCGGAGGAGACCGCGATCGCCTCTCGTACGCCAGCCGTGCTGGACGTGAACGAGTCCAGGAGCCAGTTGAACGTCTGTGCCTCGGGGCTGAGCTGGAGAGAGCTGCTCATGGGTGCTGTGGTCCTTCCTGGAGGGCGCGCGCGACGCCCGACTCGAACTCCTCGATCAGGTCTCTGGCCGCCTCGGGATCGGGCGACCACTGATCGGGTAGCGCTTGCGCGGATCGGCTCGGTGGGAGCGACGCGGGGAGCGTTGCCCCTGGTACTCGGCGGGTCAAGGAGGGGCGTGGCCCCGGCTCCGGCTGCTCGATCACGGCAGGCTTCTCTGTCGTGTCCACATTGGCCGCTTGCGCTCGGCGTACTCCCGCCTCGAACTCTTCGACCAGCGCGCGGGCCGACGCGGCGGCTTCACCCGACGGCGCCGGGGGCGCCGCCGCTGGCGGCGCGATCGACACGCCTTCGGGCAACTGCGCGCCGGGCACGCGCTGGCGCAGGCCGGCGGGCAGGGACGGCGGCGTGGGGGAGGCGGCGCGAGCCGGCGCCTGGGCCGCCGCCGGCCCGCCAGGCGCGGGTGGGGCCGGGACGATGCCCGGCACCACGGGCACTGGCGGGACCGTGACTGGCCGCGGGGGAGCGGCTCCGGGCACGGGCGCGAGCGGAACCGCGACGGGCGGTGGCACCGCGGGCGCATTCACGGCGGTCGCAGCCGCGGCCGGAGGGGCCACGGGCGGTGCGGGAGGAAGTGCCGGCGCCGGCGGGGGGACCGACGCCGGGGTACGGGACGGCGCGAACGCGTTCCAGGAACGCCCCGAGCCGATGGTGCGGGTAGCGCGGTTGAGCGCGACCACGTTGAACGCTGGATCCTGGTCGTTGGTGGTCGCGACGATCGCGCGCGCCACGGCGCGGTCGAGCGGGGGACCCGCGGCTGCGGCTACGGGTGTGGGCGGCGACTCGACGGGCGGTGCCGGCGCGTGCAGCTGCCGCACCGGTGCCAGGCCGCGCGCGGGCTGCGGCGGCTTCGGCGGTGCGGGTGCCGCCATCGCCGGCGCCGGACGGTGTACGACGAGGTCGGGCCGGATGTCGACGGTGACCGTCACGCCGCCACCGGGGGTGTTGGTGAGCGCCACGCCGAGCCGGTGCTTGCGGGCCAGGCGGCCGACCACGAAGAGGCCGAGGACCTCGGTCGGTGCCAGGTCGAGCCGTTCGCGGTGCGCCAGCCGGTCGTTCTCCTCCGCCATCCGTTCCGGCGTCAGGCCGAGGCCGTGGTCGACGACCTGGAGCCGCAGGCCGTGGCCGATGGTGACGGCGGAGACGGTGACCCGGGTGTGCGGCGGCGAGAACACGGTGGCGTTCTCCATCACCTCGGCGAGCAGCAGGATGAGGTCGGCGGTGACCACGGGCGCGATCGCCGGCCCGTCCGGTACCTGCACGTCGACCCGGGTGAACTCCTCGATCTCACCGAGGGCGAGCCGGACCACGTCACCGAGCGGCAGCGGGCTGGTGAACTCGTCGGCGCCGCCACCGACACCGCCGAGCGGCTCGGCTGTGCCGGAGAGCACCACGAGGCTGCCCGCGTTCCGCCGGAGGCGGCTGGACACGTGGTCGAGCCGGTACAGCTGCTGGAGCCGCTGCGGATCGGTCTCCTGCTGCTCCAGCCGGTCGATGAGAGCGAGCTGGCGGCCGACCAGGTTCTGCGTACGGCGGCCGACGTGCCCGAACATCTGCGCCACGTTCCGGCGGCTGGAGACCTGCCGTTCGACGAGCCGGGCGGCGGTGAGCTGTACCCGGTCGAATGCGCGCGCCAGGTCGCCGATCTCGTCGTTGGACTGCACCTCGACCGGTTCGAGATGCACCGGTTCGGCGTCGTCGTGCGCGTCCTCGTCGGCGACCCGCCGCAGTTCTGTCTCGGCGACGGCGGCCACCCGGTCGGCCGATACGGTCAGCCGGCTCAGTGGCCGGGCCACGGCGCGGGCCACCGCGATGCTCATCAGCACGACCGCGATGAGTACCAGGATCGCCAGCGAGATGACGCCGTACGCGGTCGCGAGGACGGTCTGCTGCTGGGTGTTGACCAGGTTGGTTACGTCGGTGGCGATCTTTCGTTCGACGAACTGGCCCAGGGAGATGAACGACTCCAGCGACGGGAAGAGCGTCGCCAGGCTGAACCGCGACAGCGCCTTCGCGGGGTCGGCCACGGTGCCGTTGGCGAAGACCTCGCCGACACGCTGCCCGAGTGCCTGCTGCACGAGGCCGTACAGGGCGCCCTGTTCCGGTGTGGCGTACCCCTCGAAGCGGGACACGATGGCGTTCAGCGCGGCCGAGTTGGCCGCGAACGCCGTGACCGCGCCCACGTTGCCGCGCTCGCCCACCATAATGATCATGTACGTGGCACCAGCGGTGATCAGGTCGTTCATGCGGAGCACCGCGTCCAGCGCGACCACCTGCTGGCCTTCGGTGGTGTCCACGTCGACGCTGTCGATCAGCCGTAGCGCGTTGATGAGCCGGGTCGTGACCTTGCTGAACCCGGTCACCACCTCCGCCGGCCGCGCCGTGCCGGCCAGCACGGACGCGCGCACGGGATCCAGGTCGTCGACGAACTCGATCGCGGCGGAGAGCTCGTCCACGAGATCGTCGTGATCACCATGGTCGGCGCGCACGTCGGTGATCCGGTCGTGCACGGTGGTTGTCTGGAGCACCAGCTGGCTCTGATCGACGACGTCCAGCAGGTAGCCGACCGAGAGGAGCCGTTCCTTCTGGAGGTCACCGACGAGGGCGCCGACGTCACCGGCGAGGTTGACGGCGTGCGCCGTCTCGGCGGCGCGGCTGGCGAGCCCGACCCGGCCCACGACCAGCGGGACGGTCAGCGCGGCGACGAGCAGAAGGGGGATCGTGACGAGTACGGCGAGCTTGCCGCGGATGCGTAACCTACCGAGCAGCACCGGCTGGCTCCCACTCGGAAGGCACGGTCGTGGTGACGCCACCGAACGGTCTGCGGCGTCGCTTACGCGCGTCCGCGAGGGTGATCGCCATTGGTGCGACCGCTAGCAGTACGACCACGGCCAGGGTGCCGGCGGCCAACCAGCGGTCTGTCGTCAGACCGGAGATCCGGTCTTCGATCAGCAGGTCGAGCTCGGCGAGGATGGCACTTGACAGCTCGGTCGCGGCTGCCTGCACCTCCGCCCGTGCGGCGGTGAGCTGGTCGGCTCGCGGGAGATTGGTCCGTCCGGTCAGCGAGCCGGCCGAGTTGGCCAGCACGTCCATCCCGCGCCGGAAGCGGTCGAGGCGACTTAGCAGGTTGCCACCCATGGTCCGGCTGTCCGTACTGTCCACAGCGGACTGGAGGCCGTCGGCGAGGTCGCTGGCCGGGTCGAGTACGCCCTGCCTGGCGGCGGTCAGCTCGGCGATCGCCTGGGCGCGCTCGTCGGACGGCCGGCTGCCGGCGAGCACGACGAGGTCGGCGAACCGCCCCGCTGCCACCACCGATTCGGGGAGCTCTTCGGCGGCGCCGTCCTGCAGGAAGTAGGTGTCGCCCTCGGGGTCCCGGATGAGCTGCGAGTTCTCCCGGACCTTGCCGTACAGGGCGAGCAGCAGGTCGGTGGCCTCGCCGTACGCGGTGTAGAGATCCTCTTTGTCGGCGCTGGCGGCCGTGGGAAGCCCTTCGATCTTGGCCCGCAGCCCGGACCAGCGGTCGTGGGTGCGCAGGTCGTCGCCGAGGCGCGCGTCGACGGCGCTCGCCGCGTCCACCGCGCGGGCCAGCGCGCTCTGGTCGACCTCGCCGCCGGAGATGGCATCGGACTGCGCGTCCGTCAGCGCGGTCGTCACCTGGCTCAGAGTGGTGAGGTACTCGATGCCGTCGCGCTCCTTTGCGGCGAATGACAGCCGATCGGACTGTTCCTGCCACAACTGCCCGAAGAGAACTCCTACCGGTACGAGTACGGCGAGAGCGAGCAGTGAGCGCAGGAGCTGTGCCCGCACGGGCCCACTGGACGTGGGAGAGGTCATGGTCCACCCTCCGGCGGCAACGACGGGATTGATGGCGGGCCCCCAAAAGCTCAACGCGACCTCGGGTCGCGACGCCATCGTCGAGAACCTAAGGCGGCGTAGCCAATGGCGAAACAGCCAGTAATGACATGTTCGCGTTTGGGAGCGCTCTCAATACGATGCGTGATCGGATCGTTCCTGCTGGCCACGAGGAGCGGCTGATTTACACATCTTGCGGTGAAAAGTCGGAATGCGCATAATAAGTATGGACTCTTGCACAAGCTGAGTGTCCGGTCAGTTGCGCAAAACCGGCGGATGAGGCGTTACACCCGTGTCGCCATTTTGTGGGTGTCCGCCCGGCTGGCCGGGGCTCCTCCGATCGGCGGTGAGCTTGGCGGAGACCGCCTCAGCCTCACTGCGGTGCAGCTCCTCGAAGATCGTTAGCGCACCTCGCCATGCGGTACGGGCCGCGTCGTGGTCGCCTGTCGCGCGGTAGGTGTCGCCGAGGTGATCGAGCGTGTCGGCCTCGTAGTACCGGGCGCCGTACTCCCGAAACGTCGACAGCGCCCGCTCGTAGCACGCCACCGCCTCCTCGTACCGGCCGAGGTGGTGATGCGCGTATCCGAGGCTGTCCCAGGTGGTCGCCTCGTCGACCGGATCGCCGCTCTCCTGGAGCAGCGGCACCGCCTGCGAGCAGTTGTCGAGCGCCGCCTCGAAGTCGCCGACCAGCGCGCTGTACCAGCCGACCGAGTTGAACGCGTACGCCAGCCCGGCCCGATCATCGGTGCCTTCGAGCAGGTCGCGGCTCTGCCGGGCGTGTTCCAGCGCGTCGTAGTGCCGTCCCTGACGCTCCAGGGCCAGGCAAAGGCTCCGGTGACACCGAGCCTGCCCGGCGTCGTCGCCCAGCTCGCGGTACAGGGCGATGGCCAACCCGGCGTGCCGCTCGCTCTCCTCCCACCGGCCCGACCACGCGTAGGCGCCGACGAGCTGGCGGTGCATGCGCGCCAGCCAGCGGCGGTCACCCAGGCGCTGGGCCGCCTCCAGGCCGGTCCGCAGCATGCGTACCCGCTCCGGCCAGTGCGACCGCCGGTGGTGGAATTCGTCGAGCCGCCACGCGAGCTGGCAGGCGCGCTCGACAAAGCCCTGCTCCGCAGCGATATCCGCGGCCGCGATGAGCGCCGGGTGCTCGGCCGTGAACCACGCCATCGCTTCCGCGCGGCCGGCGAGGTCGTCGACCGTCACGTCGGCCGGGGGTGGCGGTGGCGGCTGATCCTCACACAGCGGGTCAACCAACATCGCGGCGGCGTACGCGGTGTGCGCGTAGTGATCGAGGAGGCGTGCCAGCGCCTCGGCGCCGTTGTCGGCGCGCGCCAGCTCGGCCGCGTACGCGCGGAGCAGGTCGTGGAACGCGAACCGGCCGGACGCGGTTTCGGTGATCAGGTGCGCCCGGACCAGCTCGACAAGGGCCCTGCGGGCGGCGGCCGGGCGCACGCCGGCCAGGCTGGCCGCCGTCGCGACGCCGAGGTCAGGCCCGGGATGCAGGCCGAGGAGGCGAAACAGCCGCGCGGTCTGCTCCGGGAGCATCTGGTACGACCATGAGAGCACCGTGCGCACGTCCGAGGCGGAGTCGCCGACGTCGAGCGCGTCGAGGCGGTCGGTGGCCCGGTCGAGCTCGGCCGCCAGGCGCGCGAGCGGCAGGTCGCTGTCGGTGGCCGCCCTGGCAGCCGCGATGGCCAGCGCCAGCGGGAGCCCGCTGCACCGCGCGACGATCTCCGCAACGGCCGCCGGCTCGGCCGCCACCCGGTCCGCGGAGAGGCGCCGGGCGATCAACTCGCGTGCCTCGCCGGCGGACATCAGGTGCAGGGGCACCGGCCGGGCGCCGTCGGTCGCCACCAGGCCGGTGAGGCGGTTGCGGCTCGTGATCACCACGACGCAGCCGGGCGAACCGGGCAGGAGCGGCCGGACCTGAGCGGCGTCGTGCGCGTTGTCGAGCAGTACGAGCACTCGCCTGGTGGCCAGAAGACTCCGGTACTGCGCGGTCTGCTCGCCGAGATCCGCCGGTACCTGCTTGGCTGGCACGCCCAGCGCGACGAGGAACCCGCGGACAGCGGCCGAGGGGTCCAGCGGCGCTCCCGCCGGGTCGAAGCCGCGCAGGTTGACGTAGAGCTGGCCGTCGGGAAACCGGTCGGCTACCCGGTGCGCCCAGTGCACGGCCAGGGTGGTCTTGCCAACGCCAGCCGTGCCGGACACCGCGGCGACGACGACGCCGGGCCCGTCCAGCAGCTTGTCCAGCTCGGCCAGCTGGTCGGAGCGGCCCGTGAAGCCGTACACGTCGGCGGGCAGCTGATGCGGCGCCGACGGCGAGGCGGCCCGGGGCGGCTCCGTGACCGCCCGGTCCCGGTCGGCCACCCGGTCGCGCGCGGTGGCCAGCGCGCCCTGCTCGGCCGGCGTGGCGCCGAGCAGCCGGACGAGCGTGTCGAACCGGCTGGTCGACGGGAGCACCTTGCCGGAGAAGTACCCGCCGATCACGCCGACCGACCAGCCCGTTTTGGCCGCGAGCTCCCGGTAGGTCAGCTCAGGCAGGCACCGCTCGTGCGCCTCCCGGCGGCGCAGATGCCGCAGTGCTCGCGCCAGGTCTTCGCGCGTCTCGATCTCCGTCAACGCCCCACCCATCGCCCAATCCCCGCCAAGAATAGAGATGCGTTGATGGAGTTTCGCTCGAAGCATCGTATGGCCGACAGAAGCTTGTCCGACCGTGTTCAGGGGTGTCCATTTTCGCCGGCGCGCCGGCCAGAAATTCGCGCGAGCTAGCGTTGGCCGGTGACCTCATTGTCAAATACGGTCCGCACCCTCGGTGAGCTGCGCGCGAGCGGCCACAAGCACCGCACCGTCAAGCAGGAGCTGCGCGAAAACCTGCTGGCCCGGATGCGCGACGGCGCGCCGCGATTCCCCGGCATCGTCGGGTACGACGGCACGGTGCTGCCCGAGGTCGAGCGGGCCCTGCTCGCCGGGCACGACCTGGTGCTGCTCGGCGAGCGCGGGCAGGGCAAGACCCGGGTCATCCGCTCGCTAGTGGAACTGCTCGACGAGTGGACGCCGGTGATCGCTGGCTCCGAGCTGAACGAGCACCCGTACCACCCGCTCACCCCGGCGTCCCGACGGCTGGTCGAAGAGCTGGGCGACGACGCGCCGGTGAGCTGGCTGCACCGCTCCATGCGGTACGGCGAGAAGCTCGCCACGCCAGACACCAGCGTCGGCGACCTGATCGGCGACGTCGACCCGATCCGGGTGGCACAGGGTCGCACCCTCGGCGACCCGGAAACCATCCACTTCGGACTCGTGCCGCGCACCAACCGGGGCATCTTCGCCGTCAACGAGCTGCCCGACCTCGCCGAGCGCATCCAGGTGTCGTTGCTCAACGTGCTGGAGGAGCGCGACATCCAGGTGCGCGGGTACCAGCTTCGACTGCCACTCGACCTGCTGCTCGTGGCGAGCGCCAACCCCGAGGACTACACCAACCGTGGCCGGATCATCACCCCGCTGAAAGACCGGTTCGGCGCGGAGATCCGCACCCACTATCCGCTCGAACTCGACCTGGAGCTGGCCCTGATCCGCCAGGAGGCGCACCTCGTCGCCGAGGTGCCCGAGCACGTCCTGGAGGTGGTGGCACGGTTCGCTCGCGCGGTCCGCGACTCGCCCTCGGTCGACGCCCGCTCCGGGGTTTCGGCGCGGTTCGCGATCGCGGCCGCCGAGACCGTGGCCGCCTCGGCACTGCGCCGCGCCGGCCTGCTCGGCGAGCGTGAACCGGTGGCGCGGGTGGGCGACGCCGCGTCCGTGGTGAGCACGCTGCGGGGCAAGGTCGAGTTCGAGAGCGGCGAGGAGGGGCGCGAGATCGAGGTCCTATCGCATCTCCTGCGTACCGCCAGCGCCGAGACGTTCCGCGCCCGGCTCGGCGGGCTCGACCTCTCCGGCTTCACCGACGTGGTCGCGGACGGCACGATCGTCGAGACCGGCGACCTGGTCGCGGCGGCCGACCTGTTGCACCAGGTGGGCACCGTGCCGGGTCTTGCCAAGGTGCTGGAGCGGCTGGGCTTCGACGACGCGCCCAACGCGGGGCAGGCGGCGGCCGGCGTCGAGTTCGTGCTGGAAGGCCTGCATCTGACCCGTCGGCTCTCCAAGGCCCTGACCGACGAGGGCCGCACTCTCTACGGTAGCCGCGAGTGAACCGGTACCGGTACGGCGCGTGGCGTGGCGGGCCCGATCCGCTCGCGCCGCCCTACGACGTGCGCGCCGCCGTAGACCGGGTCGGTTCCGAGGTGCTTGGCGGCGGCAGCCTGCGCGACGCGCTGCGCAACCTGCTCCGGCGCGGGCCCGACGGTGGCCGCGGCCTCGACGAACTGGCCGCCCGCGCCCGGCGGCTGCGCCGCGAGGCGATGCGCCGGGGCAATCTCGACGGTGCGGTCACCCGCTCCCAGGCGCTGCTCGACCAGGCCCTCGCCGCCGAGCGCGACGAGCTGTCCCGGCGCCCGGGCGACGAGGCCCGATTCGCCGAGGCGCGCCTCGACAACCTGCCCCGGTCGACCGCCCGGGCCGTCGAGGAGCTGTCCGAGTACGACTGGGCCAGCGACGAGGCCCGCGGCCTCTACCAGCAGATCCTCGACGGGCTGCGCGACGAGGTACTGGAGCAGCGCTTCGCCGGCCTCCGCGAAGGGCTCAGCGACCCGGCCGCCCAGCAGCGGATGGCCGAGATGCTCCACGACCTCAACGGCCTGCTCGACCGGCACGCCCGGGGCGAGGACACCACCGACACGTTCGCCGAGTTCATGCGGCGGCACGGCGACTTCTTCCCGGAAAAGCCGGCCACGGTCGACGAGCTGGTCGACGCGCTCGCCCGGCGGGCGGCGGCCGGCGAGCGGCTGATGCGTTCCCTGTCCCCGCAGCAGCAGGAGGAGCTGTCCCGGCTCATGGCGCAGGCGCTCGGCAACGCCGGCCTTGCCGGCGAGATGGCCCGCCTGACGGCAAACCTCCGCACGCTCCGCCCAGAGCTGGCCTGGGATCGGCGGGCTCAGGTCCGCGGCAAGGAGGGACTCGGGTACGGCGAGGCGGCCGGCGCCCTGGCGGAGATCGGTGACCTCGACGACCTGCTAGACCAGCTGGGCCAGGAACACCCGGGCGCCACTCTCGACGACGTCGACGTGGAGTCCGTCGAGCGCATCCTGGGCCGCGACGCGGCCAGCGATGTGCGCCGGCTCCAGGAACTGGAGCGGGAGCTGCGCCGGCAGGGCTGGGTGACCCGGGGCGCCGACGGGCTGACCCTGAGCCCGAAGGCGCTGCGCCGGCTCGGCGCCACGGCGCTGCGCACGGTGTTCGCCGACCTCTCCGGCCGCCGGCGCGGGGAGCACGACCTGCGCGACGCCGGGGCCGCGGGCGAGACCACCGGCGCGTCGCGGGCCTGGGCATACGGCGACGAGCAGCCCATCGACGTCGTGCGCACGGTCGGCAACGCGGTACGCCGCAGCGGGGGAGGCGTGCCGGTCGAGCTGACCGTCGACGACTTCGAGGTGATCGAGACCGAGCGGCGGGCATCAGCGGCCGTCGCGCTCTGCGTCGACCTGTCGTTCTCGATGGTCGCCGACGGCCGATGGGGGCCGATGAAGCAGACCGCGCTCGCGCTGTCGCACCTGGTCGCCACGAAGTTTCCGCAGGACGCGCTGCAGATCGTCGGCTTTGGCCGGTATGCCATGCCGCTGACCCCCACCGAGCTGGCCGCCGTCGACCCCGACTACGTGCAGGGCACCAACCTGCACCACGCGCTCATGTTGGCCGGACGGCACCTGCGCAAGCACTCCGGGTCTGAGCCGGTTGTGCTGGTGGTGACCGACGGCGAGCCGACCGCCCACCTTGAAGCCGAGGGCGAGGCGGTCTTCCACTGGCCGCCCCTGCGCGAGACGATCGAGGCCACGATCACCGAGGTCGACCACCTGACCCGGTACGGCGCCACGCTCAACCTCTTCATGCTTGGCGAGGACGAGGCGCTGCGGCGCTTCGTCGATGCCGTGGCGCGGCGCTCGGGCGGCAGGGTGTTCATGCCCGACGCGGAGGACCTGGGTCGATACGTGGTCTCGGACTACATCCGCGCGCGCCGCGGCCGGCAACGGTCGTGACGACCGGCTAGGCCGGGACGGTCACGGGGCTCGGGCGGTCGTCGCGGACGTATACGAGCAGGTCGCCGGTCTCGATCTTCGTGCTCTCGGGCGTGGACAGGGAGATGATCCGGCCCAGTCGCACCAGCGCGATGACCGGCTCGGCGACCTCGCGCGGCGAGCGCCCCACCTCGTCGCGGGTCGCCGAGCGCAGCGCCAGCGCCATGCCCGCACCAGGGGTCAGCAGGTCTTCCACCACGTCGATCAGCGGCGGCGCCGACGTGGAGAGGCCGAGCAGACGTCCGGCCGTCGCCGACGAGACGATCACCTGGTGCGCGCCGCTCTGCTTGAGCAGCGGGGCGTTCTCCGCCTCTCGGGCCGCCGCGATGATGCGCACCTTGCCGGCCGTGAGCTGCCGGGCGGTGAGCGTGACCAGTACCGATGCCTCATCGGTGTCGGTCGCGACAATGACCGACTTGGCGTCCTTGATGTGCGCGTCCATCAGTACCGATGCCTGGGTGGCCGATCCCTCGATGGCGACGAAGCCGTCAGCGGCAGCGCGCCGCACCGCCGCGCGGTCGGACTCGACCACCACGATGCGCCTGACGTCGAAGCCACTTTCCCGCAGTGCGCCCACGGCGCTGCGCCCCTTCGTCCCGTACCCACAGACGATGACGTGGTCCTTCAATATCCTTCTCCACCGTGAAAGGCGTGCGCTCGTGCGGTACTGCTCGGTCAGCACCTCCAGTGTGGTGCCGACCAGGATGATCAGGAACAGTACTCGCGCTGGCGTGACCACGAGGACGTTCACCAGCCGGGCCTGAGGCGTTACCGGCGTGATGTCGCCGTAGCCGGTCGTCGACAGCGACACCACCGTGTAGTAAAAGCAGTCGAGCAGGGACAAACCGCTCGGGTCGTCGCCGTCCCGGTACCCGTCGCGGTCGAGGTAGACCACGAAGACGATGAGGAACACCAGGGTCAGGGCCGCGAGCAGGCGCAGCGTGAGTGCCCGCAGCGGCCCGCGCTTGGTGCTGGGTAGGTGGATCACAAAAGTCCTCGTGCCGGCACGCTTACACCATAGTGGGCAAGGCATGTCCAGGGGCGCCGCTGGGTATCAACCGCCCATGGAGCACTTCACGATCGCGACCGTCGCCGAGCAGAACCCGGATTTCCGGCAGGTGCTGTGGACCGGAAAACACTCACAGCTTGTGATCATGACTATCCCGCCCGGCGGCGAGATCGGCGAGGAGGTCCACGACGACGTCGACCAGATCCTGACCTTCGTCAGCGGGGTCGGAGAGGCCCGTGTGGCCGGTAGGACCAAGAAGGTGGCGCAGGGCGACCTGGTGGCAGTGCCCGCCGGCACCAAGCACAACTTCGTCAACACCGGCCCGAACCCACTGGTCCTCTACACCGTCTACGGGCCGCCCGAGCACGCTCCCGACGCGGTGCACCACACCAAGGAAGAGGCCGACGCCCTGGAAGAGGCCGGCAAGGACGAGCCGCCGGCCAGCTAAGCGCCCGGGAGGAACAGGCAGAAGGGGTGCCCGGCGGGGTCGAGGTACACCCGGACGTCCTCCTGCGGCTGGTACTTCGCCAGCCGCGCCCCGCATGCCACCGCGTGCGCGCCCGCCGTCTCCAGGTCGTCGACGCGGATGTCGAGGTGCGCCATCATCTGCTGGTCGCCGGGACCGGCAGGCCACGCCGGCGGCACGTGGTCGGCCTCGGTCTGAAACGACAGCTTCGTCCCGCCGCCCGGCGGGATCAGCGTCGACCAGTCGTCAGCGTCGTCGCCGAAGGGCCAGCCGAGCAGCCGGTGGTAGAAGTCGGCGAGGTCGCGGGCCTTCGGCGCACCGAGCACGACGCCGGATAGCGTGAAGCTGGGCATAGTCATCTGCCTATCAGAGATTCGGTGAGTTCGCGCAGCCGCTTACGGAACTCTGGGTCGTACGCCTGGTCGAGCGCCCGCGCCTCCCGCTCGCCGTCGAAGTACCGACCGGTGACCGCGGTCAGCTCCGGATCCACGACCAGCCGCAGCGTGGCCCGCAGCCCCTTCTCAAGCGTGTCGATCTCGCCCCAGCCGGCCTCGCGCACCATCGTGGTCGGCATCAGCGAGGCGGGATGCAGGCAGTTAGCCGTTATCAGCGTGCCGGCCAGCTCCTCGGCAAGGTCGAAGGTGTGGGCGATCAGTGCCAGCTTCGACCGGCGGTACGCCTCGACGCCGTCGTAGCCGCGTTCCAGCATCGGGTCGGCGAGGTCGAACGGGCGCTGGCCGACGGACGCCACGTTGACGATCCGGGCCGGCGTGTCGCGCACCATGCGGGGCAGCAACTGCCTGGTCAGCAGGTACGGGGCCAGGTAGTTGACGGCGAGCCGCAGCTCGTACCCGTCGGCGGACAGTTCGCGGTCGGCGCCGGGCGCGCCAAAGCCGACGCCCGCGTTGTTGACCAGCACGTCGAGCCCGTCCGGCACGGCGTCGGCCAGCCGGCGCACCTCTGCCAGCGATGAAAGGTCGGCCAGGATCGGCGTGGCGCCGGTCCGCGCGGCGACATCGGCCAGGCGTGCCGCGTTTCGCCCGTGCACGATGAGGTGGTGGCCCTGCTCGGCGAGCGCCGTCGCCAGCGCGCGCCCCAATCCGTCCGAAGCCCCCGTGATGAAGATCAAAGCCATGGACCCAACGCTATCCGGGCGGCCGCGGTTTGCCGCCTACCGGCGGCCGGCGCCGGCTGGCCACAACACCTTCACCGGCAGGCCGCGTTCCTCCGCGAGCGACACAACGTGAGCGGTGTCCCCAAGGCCTTTCGTCGGTTGCCCATCCCAGACGGCGAAAAGCAGGGTCGATCGGTTCAACATGTACCTGCTGGCCGCGACGTAGGCCGGCCGCCCGGAGTGCCGTGCACGCAAAATCCGCACTCTGCTGGCCTGCTCCAACAGCAGGTCGAAGGTCTGGCTCTCTTCGGTAGTGACGATTCGCCGGCGATAGTCGCGTGCCGGCAGTACAACCTCGAACGTGCCGCCCAGCGCGACCACCGCGCGGGCGAAGATCTGGTCGGCGCCGCGCGCCAGGCACGTGATGCCGTGCGGCCTCTCCAAGGCGTACTCGCGCAACGCCTCGACCACCGCGTCGAAGATCAGTTGCTCTGAGGCTTCGCTCAGGTGGACGTGTCCGGTGATACCGATCGACACCATCCGCTCTCCTCAGATCCGGACCAGCTGGAAACCAGCGTCCGAGAGAATCAGAGGGACTTCTCGTACCGCGTCATGGTTGCGTTCCCGGATGTCTGGGGGGAGCGTGCTCCAGTCGCAGAGCGCAGGATGCACCTTGCGCGCGTCATCGCGGGGTTCGCCGTACCGCCACCCGGCCGCCAGGCGATCGAGGCACCATCGTTCGTGCTCCATCATCGCCAGCCGTTCGATCTCACTCTCGCTCATGCTTCCCTCCCCTCCTGACTCACGCATCCGCGGCACGAGCACGTAGCCGATCGCTCTCAATTTCCTGCCGATGTCCTCCGCTTGTGCCCGGTTGGTCTGCCGCAACTCGAAAGGCAACCGTTCCCACGAAACGGTCGCCGAGCTGGAGCTGTCGGTGTCGCCGCGTGAGTAGCGCGCGACCAGGTAACGGTCGTGAATGACGCGGGCCAGCCGCTCCACGAGATCCTCGGCGATCATCACCGGATCGCAGGCTGCGCGCAGGACTCCGTAGACGCGGAGCCGAGCCGGGCCGTCGTCGAGTAGTTGGCTGGCAAGGCCGCCGTCATCGGAGAAATCCGCGAGTTGGTCCAACCTCACCACCACGCAGTTCTTCCGTCGGCGCCAGTACCGGTCAGCCGTCAGCGCGGCCTTGAGCGCGCGTTCTTCGTTCTCGTAGCAGATGTAGGCGCGGTCGGGCGTCTCGTCGAGTTCGGTGGCCAGGATGTCCACCAGGTCGGCGTCGTATGCGTCGAGTTGGCAGGAGCGTCGAAGAAAGGGGTAGCGATGGCTGAGATTCGCGAGCGTCTCGGTGGCGTTTCTCGCCACGATCGCGATGCGTAGGCCGGTTCTTGGATCCGGGGCGAGCCTTCGTCGCCAATGTCGGGTCGCCTCCACGACGAGGGCTTGTCCAAACGGTGTCGTACCAGCGACCAGAATGTACTGCCGTGGCCTGATTTCCGGCTCAAGTGGATCTTCGAGAAAGACCTTGCGGGCTGCCAGGTCGTCGACGTTGAAGAAGTCGAGTCGGGCCCCGGGCGGGTTCGGCAGTCCGAGGTACCTCGCCTGCAGCGTCAAGCAAAGGTCTGGATCCGGCACATGCGTGTATATCGGCAGCGACGGCCCATGGAGACGGCGCTCGCGGCCAGCGGCCAAGCCGATGGCGATATTGGTCGCGCTCTCGTGCGAGCAGGCGTACAGAGCGGTGGCTCGGTTCAGCCCCGCGGCGTTCAGGGTGCTCGCGTCGCGAGCGTCGCCAACCACGGTCAACGGATACGACGGGCTCGGCGAGACGGCGATGGCCTGTGCTCGTACGTGCACGACTCGCCGTCCTGAAGCGTGAAGCCGGCGGGAGAGGATCCCGGCCAACGACGTGTCACCACACACGATGACGTGGCCCCGGGCGCGCCTGGCCCGAAGGCGACGCAATTCCATGGCGAAGAGCAGCCGCGCGGCCTCCATGAGAGCCGTGATGGTGGCCAGCGGTGCGGTGTAGCGGGCGATCTCTAGGGAGACGGGGTACGGGCCGGCTTGTTGCAGCGGGTCAGAGCCGAGGACGAAGAGCTGCATGTCGTAATACAGGAGGTCAATCGGCCGGCTGCCGTATTGATCCGAGTCGCTGAGGAACACGTCGAGCCCTAGATAACCGAGCACCAGGGACGCGATGGCCGTCACCGTGATTCCGAGCCTGAGCGCGCCGACGGTGGGACGATGCTGCATTGGGTCGTTCGGCTGAGCCACGGCGACGCTCCGGGTCGCATCCGATAGCGGGGCGTGATGATGACATTATGCAACGCAACAGGCATGATCTGTAATCACCGTGCCTGCTATTCCCGATCGGCGGCACTTGGGTGCTTTGGCGCGGCCGGGCCAGTGGTACTCCAATGACCAATGCGATAGAATCCCGCGCGACACGCCCAAGTTTCCTTGAAGTCATGTCGCGTGTCCCCTAGCCTCAAGCGGCGCCATATCAAAGGTCCCTGGACTCGCGGCGTGAACACTTATCATGTTTGCGCTTACTTAAGAGGGCCCGCGTGGATGCAACGGTTGACGACAACCAGCATGAGCTGGTTGATCTGAGTGGCCTCAGTCTGTCTGACTTATCCAGGCTGGGCGGTTCAGTCGTCGCTAATTCCGTGCGCCGGATCTTGGAAGACGTTGACCGGCCGCAGGACGCGGTCGCCGGTTGGAATTCGGCCATGTAGCGGTGCCACTGGTACGAGGTCACGATCGTCGGCGTACGCCGTTCCGTGAGTTCGTACTCAAGCTCCACGCGCGGTGCAACTTGGCCTGCGACTACTGCTACATGTACGAGATGGCCGACACGGCTTGGCGAGGGGTTAACTCGACCATGTCGGACCGCGTCCTGGATCAGGTATGCCGGCGGATCGCAGAGCATGTCGACGGTGCAAGCCGGTCTGTTCGCGTCGTGCTGCACGGCGGGGAGCCGATGATGGTCGGCGTGGCCGCTCTTGTGAGCGCAGCCGACCGGGTGCGCGCCGCCGTCGCGCCACTGACCATAGTGGACGTTACGATCCAGACCAACGGGGTCCTGCTTGACGATCATGCGATCGATCGCTTGTGCCAGGCCGGCATCAGGATCGGCGTTAGCCTGGACGGAGACCGTCAGGCGAACGACCGGCATCGACGGTACGCCAACGGCCGTAGTTCCTACGACGCGGTCGACCGGGCTCTTCGCTCGTTGAGTCTTCGGCCGGACCATTTCGCGGGTATCCTCGGTGTCGTGGATCTCGACAACGATCCAGTATCCACATTCGACAATCTGATCCAGTATCACCCGCCCGCCATCGACTTCCTGCTTCCGCATGGAAACTGGACGAGCCCCCCGCCGAGATGGTCGCCACCAGGGGAAACGCCCTATGGCGACTGGTTGGTCGCGGCCTTCGATCGGTGGTACGACGCGCCGGTACAGGAAACGCGTGTCCGCTTTTTCGAAGAGGTGATCAGCCTCGCGCTAGGTGGCGCGAGCCGCCTTGAGACGATCGGCATCAGCCCCGTGGCGACCGTCGTAGTGGACGTTGACGGCGCATACGAGCAGATCGACACCCTGCGGTCCACGTACCCCGGCGCTGTCGACACCGGCATGAACGTCTTTGCCCACAGCCTCGACGAGTTGTTGGGGCATCCCGCGATCCTCGACCGTCAGATTGGTCTGGAAGCACTTTCCGATGATTGTCTGGCCTGTCCGCTGCACCGGATATGCGGTGGCGGCTACTATCCGCACCGGTACCGTGCAGAGACGGGCTTCCGTAATCCATCGGTCTACTGCGCCGACCTTGGTCGCCTCATACGTCATGTGGTTCCTCGCGTCCGCGCTGACCTTGCTGTACTCAAAGGACGACTCGAAGATGGAACTCCTGACGCCGGAAACGACGCATCGCCTCGGTAGCGGCGAGTTCGCGGCCCTTGCGAGCGGACTCGGTGACGGCCAGGTCGTGGCCCAACTTCGCTCCGCACAGGTGAGCAGGCGAATGTTGATGCTCGGAGAGTTGATGGCCGACGCGCGATTCGGGCGAGGGGGCGAGTACCTCGCCGTGCTTGTGGAGGCCGAGCGTCAGGCTCCGGTGGCCGTGCGTCAACTCCTCCTCCAGCCGCACGTCGGCGCGTGGTTGATGGTCACATTGCGTGCGATCCGCAGCGAATCCAGACCCGCGGGGCGCCTGGAGGCATGCCTCGACCACATGGCCGGTGTCACGCTCATGGCGGCCATGGCGGCGGGAATCGATGTGAAGCTCGATGTCGGGGTGCGGGACGGCGGCGTCACACTGCCCGGGCTCGGGCGTGCGATTCTGGGCGACTCGCGCACCGCCAGCCTGGAGCACATTGGCGGGCGCACTCAGGTAGGCACCGTCGTCGTACCAGAGCACATCGAGCACAGCGTGGACGGTTGGCAAGCGGTGCGCCGTGTGGGATGTGTCGCAGGCGATCTGCGCATTGAGCTTGCCATGGACGACGTCGATCCATTTCGGGACTGTCACAGGTTGGGTGCCGAAGGCCGGCTGGATGACGAGGACATCCGCCACTGGCAACGATTGTTGGACGAGGCATGGCCCATCCTGGTGGAACACCACCGGCCGTACGCCGAAGCGATCGCCGCGGGCCTGACGACGATCGTTCCGCTACACAGCGACGGGCCGGATCATGGCATGAACGTCACGAGCATGGAGGCGTTCGGGGCGGTGTCTCTGACGTCGCCCGCCAACGGTCGTGCGCTGGCGCTGGGGTTGCTTCACGAGTTTCAGCACGCGAAGCTCGGCGGGCTGCTCGACATCGTGCCGCTCTACGAGAGGGACGACCGGCCGCGGTACTACGCGCCCTGGCGCGACGATCCCCGTCCACTGGGTGCGTTGCTACAGGGCGCCTATGCCTTTCACGGTGTCGTCGACTTCTGGCGGGTGCAGCGGCATCTGCTCACCGAAGGTCCTGGCCAGCTCGCTCAGGTCGAGTTCGTGCGGTGGAGAGATCGCGTTTGGCGGACACTCGACATTCTCGAGGCGTCAGGGCGCTTCACGTCGCGGGGTTTGGACTTCCTCGCCGGAATGCGTGCCGCGCAGTCGCCCTGGCAGCAGGAAGCGGCCGACGCCGTGACCGTGGCAATGGCCACCGAAGCCGCCGACGACCACAGGGTTGGCTGGCAACTGCGGAACCGGCGCCCGGAGATGTCCGCGGTGCGACGGTTGGCGTCTGTCTGGCAAGCCGACCTGCCCTGCCCTCACGACTCCGTGCGGACGGAGACGGTGGGTGCCGCCGAACGGATGCTGACGCGCAGTACCCGCCTTGATCTGGCTCGCATGCGGATCGTCGAGCCCGCGCGGTTTGCCGCGCTGTCAGCGGGCGTGGAGGCGATGCCTGGCGACATCGCGCTGGCAGGTGGCGACCTGCACGCGGCGCGGCTGGCGTACGCGGCTGAGATCGTGGCGACCGATCACCTGGACGCGTGGATCGGAATCGCCCTCGCGTGCCAGCGTGACGCCAGCGGACCCCGGCTGCGCTTCCCCGAGCTGTGCATGGCGGTCTATCGCCAACTCGGGTTCATCGGCGACACGCCAGTGGACCCTCTGGAGCTGGCAAGGTGGCTGGAGTCGGTGGATTGCGTGGCGGTCTGACGGTCAGGTTTTGACGGTCAGGTCGGTGGCGGCTCTAGGTCGCAGCTTAGGCGGCGACCTTCCCGCACCGCGATCGTATTGGGATGCTGCTCGCCCAGCACGCGATCGTAGGTGTCCAGCACCCCAGCCAGCAGTTCGCGCGCCGAAACCGCATCGCCGTCGGCCCGGCGACTGGCGACGAGGTTGCTCGCCGCTGCCAGTGTGTCTGGGTGCTCAGGTCCGAGAACCCGCGTGAACTCCGCGTACGCGCGCTCGTCGATCGCCCGGGCGTCGGCATAGTTGCCCAACTCATAGTGGTCGTTGCCGTGGTTGAGCAGGGCGGCGAGCGTGTATGGGTGCTCGTGTCCCACCGTTGCCATGAAGCGATTGATCACATCGGTCGTGATGCTGTGTGCGCCCGCGGCGTCACCGGTCTTGCGCGTGAAGATGGCCAGATTGTTGGCATAGGCCAACGTGGCGAAGTGGTTCTCGCCGCCGGTCTGGCGGGAGAGATCGACGATGGGGGTGGCCCGTCGCCGCGCATTTCGGTCGTGGCCAAGAGCCGCTTCGTCACAGGCTAGGTTCATGCCGCAGGCCAGGGTATCGGGGTGATGCGGGCCGAACAGCCTCTGCGATCCCTCCAGCGTTTCGACGCTCAACGCGTGTGCCCGTTCGAACTCGCCCAGCTTGCGTAGCGTCACAGCGAGGTTCTTCGCCGTCCGGAGTGTTTCCGGGTGCTCTTCGCCGAGCACTCGACGGTGCCGTTCCAAGGCCGTCTCCAGGACGCGGCGAGACTCTCGCAGGTCACCCGTGTCGCGCAGGTCTCGCCCGTAGTTGCTGGCGGAGTACAACGTGTACGGATGCTGATCGCCGTGTACGGCGCGGCGGAGACGGAGGATCCGTTCCTGAAGCCGCAGCGCGCCCTGCAGGTTGCCGATGAGCCGGAGGGAGATGGCGAGGTTGTGTCCAGCGATGAGAGTGCGAGGGTAGTCGTCGCCGAAGGTTTCCCGCCACCGCGCCTCGATCGCCTCGTCAAGCCTGTGCGCCTCGTGCAACTCGCCGCGAGCGCGCAGGTCGGCGGCGAGATTGCCGCCCGCCATCAACGTGTATGGGTGCTCTTCACCGACGACGCGACCGAGACGAGCATAGAGGTCCTGGTCGATCTCGTAGGCAGGCGCGTAGTTCGCCTGGAGGCGGAGGGCGGTGGCCAGGTTGAAGCGCATCATGAGGGTGAGGGGGTCATCCGCGCCGAATGTCTCCTCCCACTTCTCGATGGCCTGTTCGGCTAGGAACTGGCTGGTCGGGTAGTCGTAGCTCTTCCACATGTAGCGGCAGAGGTCGTACGCCAGTTGCCGGACATCGGGTAGATCCGAGTCGAGCGCCTTCGAGGGCAGGAGGTGGGGCCAGAGCTCGGCGTAGACGGGCCAGTTTTCGGGCTCGTCGGGCCCATCCGGGTTGGCCGCCGCGAGGATCTCGTGGACGTGTTTGCGGTTCTCCTCACGCTCCTCGGGAGTGAGTCGGGCGCGGATGACGGCCTGCATGAGGCGGTGCAGTTGGATACTCTGCCCACCCTCCTCGCTCCGGTCGGTGGCCCGGCGCTGTGATCCGACAGCCAGCCTGCCCGTGTCAACGCGTGCGAGCGCGTACCGGCTGATTTCCCTGATGGCTTTGGCCATCAGCATTCGCTCTCGCAACGAGGGGTCGTATGGGAGAAGCATGCTGATGAACCGATCGCTGTAGAGCAGGGAGATCGGAATCGGTTCAGAGGCGAAGAACGCGCACACCTCCAGCAACTTGGCGGACGCAGGGCTCCGCTGGCGCAGGCTTTCCAGAGAGAGCAGCCACGGCTGGGCCGCGCTCTGCTGGTAGTCGGACGGCAGGTCCTCCTCCAGCATCCGGAGTGGTTGGGTTTCGAGCAGTTCGAGGTAGTGGGACACGGGCATCGCTGTCGCGGCCAACCAGGCACCTGCCTGCTCGATTGCGAGCGGAAGGTCGCCCAGCCGCTCCGCGACCGTCTCCGCGTCGGCGGTGGGAAGGTTGGGAATCCGGCGCTGGAGAAGGGCGACGCTCTCCTCGCGCCCGAATACGCCGATGTCCACCATCTGAGCCACGCGCGCCCAGGCGTTGTCCCGCGTGGTGACAAGGACGTGTCCGTGGCCCTGAGGCACATACTCGCGAAGTTCGTCAGGATCGTCAGCGTTGTCGAAGATGACCAGCCAGCGCCGGTACGGGACACCCTGGCGTAGCGCTTCCAGGGCGGACTGGATCCGTTCGGTAACGCTTTCACCCGCACGCCGGCCGAGCGCGTCCGCCAGGTTGGACAGGGAGGCGCGGACAAGGCTGGTCTGCTGAGCCGAGACCCACCAGACGATGTCGTAGTCCGCCTTGAAGCGATGGGCGTACTCCAGAGCGATCTGGGTCTTTCCCACACCGCCCAGTCCGTGGAGTGCCTGAGGAGCCACCGAGGAGCCGGACGCGGCCATCCGGTTGCGCAATGCCTCCAGCGCGCGCCGCCGACCGGTGAACGTGCCGTTGCGCTGCGGGACACTCCACAGCGGGGGTTCCGTGGCGGGGAATCGACGCCGCGGAGCCTCTGGTTCTGTCAGCGTCGCGGATCGCGGATACACGGGCTGCTGGAGCGCCTCGCGCACGACGTCGATGGCTCGTTGTTCGGGTAGTCCGCTGAGGTCGATTGGTACGAACTCGTCGAAGGGAGCCTCCAACCGCACGTTGTCGAGACGGAGCGGAACTATGAACGGACGACTGCCGACAGGCTCGTGAGCCGCGAGCGTCTTCCATGTCGTCGCGGACTTCACCGATAGGACGTAGTCCTCACTGAGCAGCACGATCGCGCGGCTTGTGTCGCTCAGGAAGCTCGGCGGATCGCCGCCGGGCTCGGGGAAGGGCTGGGAGTCGATCTCGCGCATGCTCGCCCTGAGGCCTGCGTCATTCGCCTCCCCGGCGATCCACTCCGCCCACATTCTGTCGACGGCCGCGTAGCTGATGAAGATGTCCAGTGTGCCGGCGGTGCGGCGACGCTCGAACGCCGCCAGCCAGCGCCGGCGCACCCGTTCTTCGATCGGGTCGACCTCCTGAACCTGGCTGCTGGAGATGATCCGGGTCAGCCGTTCATACGCGGCAAGGAGCGATCCCTCCTGGTGTGACCGGTCGCCGAATGGAGCGAGTATCTCCTCGTAGGCGTAGAAGGACTTGTAGGGGATCTCGATGTCACCCCAGTACCGGTTGACCTCCTCGTGATCCCGGCCCAGGAAGGGCGCGAAGTGCTGCCGGGCGTGGTCACGGCCGGCGTCCAGTTTGACCTGTTCGGCGTCCTCGACGCGCATGGGCACCGGGAGTATCCGTACCGGCCGATCGGCGCGCTGCCGCGCGATGGAATGAGCGATGGCGATCGCGCCGTCGATGCTCTGCGCGTTCATGGTGAAGCAGTCCACGACGGCGTCTGGAAGCAACACGGTGCAGATGCCCGCGGCGTCGCTCACTCCGGTGCGGCTGTCGATGAGTATGTAGTCGTAGTTGGCGCGCATGTTACGGGCCAAGGCCTCCAGAAAGGCGTTCCCGGCCAGGCGCTCGTAGAACGCCGTCCAGTCGAAGGTGCGCACGGCCTCGGTATAGGAGCTGTCCTGCTGGCCGGCTGGCAGCAACTCGATGAATCCCTTGTCCCGGAAGGACCATTCGACGGGTACGACGTACGACAGGACGTCGGCGTGGGTCTCCAGCCACTGCGTCGTCTCGGTGTCGTGTACCGGGCGCATCATCGCCTCGGCGTGACTGCGGATCATGTCGATGACGCCGGCGGAGGCGCGTAGGTCCTTGTCTGTCAGGAAGGGATGGAAGTACTTGTGTAGGCCGGGCGACTCCAGGTCCCAGTCGACGACGAGCACGCGCAGGCCGTTGCTGGCAAGAATCCACGCGACGTTGGCCATGGCCATTGTGCGCCCGGTGCCGCCCTTGTACGAGTAGAAGGTGATGATGGTGCCGCCGGCGGGTGGAGCGTCGGCAGGCGAGGCGGTTGTGCGAGCGGTCACGGCCGGGCCTCCTCGGGTGTGTGGGTGTGGACCTCGCCGTCTCGTCATGGATGGTCGAGCATGGGCCGCTCGATGTGGAAGGTGGTCACGGGCTGGCGCCGGACGTCGCCGCTGGCGAAGACCCGGTTCATAGCTACCTCGAGCGCGGCCTGCAGGTCCCGCGCGAAGTCGTGGTAGGTGGCGATTCCCCAGCGGGACAGGTCGTCGGCCGGCGCAAGGTGCCCCGCTGTCGCCAGCCAGGTCTCTGACAGCGCCGGCCAGTGGGCGCGGGTCTCGTGGTCGCCGTCAGGCACGGGCGCCAGCACCACGGTGGTGGGGTTTCGTGGCGCGCCGGGACGGCCTCCGTACGCCGTGAGCAGGTTAAGTGGGCCGAGCAGCCGCGTGATCCAGGCGTCAACCAGTAGCACGACGATGTGGTTCTGCTGACTGGCGATGGCCGCCCGCTCGCCCAACTCCTCCAGGTCTGCCACCCGCGTGAGGAAGTTTCGGCTAGCCGCGATGCTGATCGCGTAGTCACTTATCGGATCGGGCCACGAGGGGTGGTAGGGCGCCCAGTCTCGCCGCCGGTAGCCGTAGGTAGCCAGTTCCGCGCGGATCGCCGTGGCCTCGTCGCGCGTCGGCGCGGCGACGACGAAGTGGACCGTCGTCGCGTCGATCAGTTCGTCGGCGGGGATTCCGTTGATGAGCGCCGGCGTCTGGTGGAAGACGTTCGGAACGGATTCCAGGTCGGAGTACGTGACACCCGTGGGAATGGCATGTTGGTCGGCGGCGTCGACGATCTGGCTGGCCAGGTTGAAGAGAAATTCCTTGTACGCGTCTTCGTGGCGTTTTAGCCGCATCATCTGTCGCAGGCATGTGTCGTCTTCTTGGTCTGCGAACTGGATGCGAAGTGCAACCGGGTGCATCTTGCCGCGTGGAACCGGCACCCAGAACAGCGGCTTCAGCAGCGATGGATCTACGCCAGTCGCTCGCTCGTACCGCATCGATCGTTCGGCGAAGATCTGCCATTCCTGGCCGCAGTGCTGGCTGAGGAAGTAACGGGGTGACATCAGAGCGATGAAGGATCGGCACGTCGAGAGGGCATCGACCAGTCGTCGTGACCACCGCGTGCCCGCGCTCATCTCGGCGTCGATGAAACCGACCTCAGCGTCGCGGGGAAGGCCGGCGAGAACTCGCACCTCGATACTCAGGTCGGTGTAGAACTTGCGAACAAGATCATCTTCGTTTCCCCGCGCATAGCTGATGAAAAAGTAGAGCACCGCACCTCCGACCCAGGACGCGGATTCGCATCTGCCGTCGGGTTGGCAGAATCGATCACGAACCGCGCCGGCGAAGCGCTCCGTCAGCGAGACGCTTAAAGGGAGTATAGGGGGAGGTGTCGGCGCTGAAAGGCTTCGAGAAAACAATCATCATGCCACTTGTAATGACTGCGATCTCTTTGGTGATCAATTAGTCTCTGGATCGATCATCCCGTAGTGGTCGTTATGCCGGCCGCGCACGTGGCGCCGGGCTCCATCGTCGCGGTCTGCCGGAACTGCCGGATGAACTCGTCGATCCGGTCGTCGTCGGCGCTGTCCACGGCGAGCTGGTAACCCCATGCCTGCAAGGAGATCGGCGAGCTCTGGCCGGGGTACGGGCTCATCATCATGTACGCCTGCCCGCGCACCTTCGCGGCGAGGCTCTCCACATCGGAGGCTCCGAGGCCGGGCTTGTGCGTGATCCACACGGCGCCGTGTTCGAGGCTGTGCACGGCGTTTCCGTCCACGATGGGCGCGGTATACACGTCGCCGACACAGTTCTGCCAGTCGCCGAAGTGCGGGCCGCCGGCGGGCGGCGTCATCGGGTACGTGATCGGGCTGGTGATGTGGCTCTGGGAGAGCGCGGCGGGGCTCGTTTTGCGGTAGTTGATCAGGTCCTCGATCTCGGCGCCTGAGCTGGAGCCGTTGCCGGCCTCGCCGGAGTCGTCGTACTCCCGGTAGAGCAGGAAGCCGCCGATACCACAGGCGGAGAGCATGACCACCGCGACGACGCCGGCCACGAGCAAGCCGATCAGAAGGCCGTTGCGGCTTTTCGGAGGTGCGGCGGGGGGTGGGGGCGGCGGTGACGGCGGGGGATAGGCCACAACACATATGATGCCCTGTTCACTGACACTGTACGATGCGGGCGTGTCGTCAGCTCTGCCACCGGTCGGTGAGCGCATCCGTGAGGCGCGGCTGCGCGGCGGCATGAGCCTGCGCGGGCTGGCCCGCGCGGTGGGTGTGTCCGCCAGCCTGATCTCCCAGATCGAGACCGGGAAGAGCCGGCCCTCGGTCAGCACGCTGTACTCGATCACCAAGGCGCTCGGCATCTCCGTGGAGGACGTGTTCGACGCGGCGGACGAGTCGCCGCCTCCGCTGTCCACGCCGGCGGCGCTCGCCCAGACGGTGATGCACCGGATCGGGCCGATCGTGCGGCCGGCGAAGAGGGAGATCCTGCAGCTCGACTCGGGTGTGACGTGGGAGCGGCTCGGCCACCTGCCGGGCACGCATGTCGACTTCCTGCTGGTTACGTACGCGCCGGGCGGCACGTCGTCGAGCGGCACCGCGCTGATGCGGCACTCCGGTGTCGAGTACGGCTATCTGGTCGAGGGCGAGTTGACGCTGACGCTGGGCTTCGAGGAGCACCGGCTGGGCCCGGGTGACGCGGTGTCGTTCCCGTCGAGCACGCCGCACCGGTACCGCAACGACGGCGTCGTGCCCGCTGTTGGTGTCTGGTTTGTCCAAGAAGACGGACCGTTAAGTAATACTTGACACACGTCCTTGACGTGTCGTTGACTGGTGTCCTCCGTCACAGGAGGTCGCGATGGCAATTCGTACGTTCGGGACCAACGCCGTCGACTGGGAAGAGCGCGTCGATCTCGACCGGCTGCGCACCGAGCGCCTGACCCGCTTGAAGGCCCATCTGGAAGCGTCCGAGTTGGGCGCGCTACTGACCTTCGACTTCGCCAACATCCGATACATGACGTCGACCCACATCGGCACGTGGGCGATGGACAAGCTCATCCGGTTCGCCGTGCTGCCACGCGGCGGCGAGCCGGTCATCTGGGACTTCGGCTCGGCTGCGCGGCACCATCAGCTCTACAACCCGTGGCTCGACGGCACCAACCGCGCCCGCGCCGGCATCTCCACGCTGCGCGGTGCCTTCCACCCCGACGCTGGGATCGCCGCCGACGTGGCCACCAAGGTCGCCGCCGTCCTGCGAGAGCACGGCCTCGCCGATGCCCCGGTGGGCGTCGACCTCATCGAGATGCCGATCCTCTCGGCGCTCCAGACCGAGGGCCTGACCGTCGTGGATGGACAGCAGGTCTTCCTGGAGGCGCGGCGCATCAAGACCCGCGACGAGATCAGCCTGCTCGCGCAGGCGTGCGCGATGGTCGACGCCGCCTACGAGGAGCTGTACGAGTTCCTGCGCCCCGGAGTACGCGAGAACGAGTGCGTCGGGCTGGTCAGCAAGGTGCTCTACGACCTCGGCAGCGAGTACGTCGAAGGCGTCAACGCCATCTCGGGCGAGCGCTGCGCGCCCCATCCGCACGTATACAGCGACCGGCTGCTTCGCCCCGGCGACCCGGCGTTCTTCGACATCCTGCACAGCCACCTCGGCTACCGCACCTGTTACTACCGGTGCTTCGCGGTGGGCAGCGCCTCGCCGGCCATGCGCGACGCGTACGTGCGCTGCCGGGAGTACATGGACCGGGCCATCGCGCTCGTGAAGCCGGGCGCCACCACCGCCGACATCGTGTCCGTCTGGCCGCGCGCGGAGGAGTTCGGCTTCCCCGACGAGATGGCCGCGTTCGCCCTCCAGTACGGCCACGGGGTTGGGCTTTCCATCTGGGAAAAGCCGGTGTTCAGCCGGCTGGTGTCGCTGGACCACCCGGAGGTGCTCGAAGAGGGCATGGTCTTCGCGCTGGAGACGTACTGGCCAGCCGGCGACGGGTACTCCGCGGCGCGCATCGAGGAGGAGGTCGTGGTGACCGCCGACGGCTGCGAGCTGATCACCAAGTTCCCCGCCGAGGAGCTGCTGATCGCCGGGCGCCGGTACTTCGCGGCCGGTGGTCCACTCAAGACGGTCCGGCACGCGCAGTCGCATCTCAATAGTCCGAATGGAGCCGCTCAATGACTCCGGAGGAACTGCTCGACGCGTACGAGGAGATGGCGCTGATCCGGCGCACGGAGAAGGCCGCGCACGACCTCTTCCTGGCGGGTTTCGTCAAAGGCACCACGCACCTGGCCGCCGGCCATGAGGCGATCGCGGTGGGCGCCAGCGCCGCACTCCGCCCCGACGACTACGTCTTCGCCACATACCGCGGTCACCACCACGCGATGGCGCGTGGCGCCACACCGGAGGAGTGCCTGGCTGAGCTGATGAGCAAGGCCACCGGGCTGTGCCAGGCCAAGGGTGGCTCGATGCACCTGACCAAGGCGTCCACCGGCATGCTCGGCTCGTACGCGATCGTCGGCGCGCACCTGCCGATGGCGGCGGGCGCGGCGTGGTCCGCTAAGCTGCGCGGCTCGGGCCAGGTGGCGGTCGCGTTCTTCGGCGACGGTGCGACCAACATCGGCGCCTTCCACGAGGCGCTCAACCTCGCCGCCGTGTGGCAGCTGCCGGCGCTGTTCGTCTGCGAGAACAACCTCTACATGGAATACACGCCGATCGCAGACGTGACGGCGGTGCCCAACCCGGCGGCGGACCGGGCGGCCGGATACGGGATGCCGGGCGAGGTGATCGACGGCAACGACGTGACGGTGGTGCACGAGGCGGTGGCGCGCGCGGCCGAGCGGGCCCGCAAGGGCGACGGTCCGTCGCTGATCGAGGCACAGACGTACCGCCACTTTGGACACAGCCGCTCCGACCCGGCCAAGTACCGCCCGGCGGAAGAGGTCGAGCGGTGGCTCAAACACGACCCGCTCGACGTGGCCAGGGCTCAGCTGGAGGCTGGCGGGGTAGCACCGGAAACCATCGCGGAGCGCGACCGGCGTGCGGCGCAGGTCGTGGAGGAGGCCGTGGCCGCCGCGAAGAACGCGCCGGAGCCGAGCCGGGAGCTGGCGTTCACCGACGTGTGGGCGGACGGGAGCGCGACGTGGCGGACGTGATCAGCTATCGCGAGGCGGTCGCCGAGGGCATCGCGCGGGAGATGCGCCGAGACTCCACAGTGGTCTGTCTCGGCGAGGACATCGGCGCGGCCGAGGGCGTCTTCAAGACCACGGTGGGGCTGTTCACCGAGTTCGGGCCGCAGCGGGTCTGGGACACCCCGATCTCCGAGCAGGCCATCGTGGGCGCCGCGATGGGCGCCGCGATGACCGGGATGCGGCCGGTCGCCGAGATCATGTTCAGTGACTTCCTGGCCTGCTGCTGGGACTACCTGGCCAACGAGATACCGAAGGCGCGGTACATGACCGGCGGGCAGGTGACCGTGCCGCTCGTCATCCGCACGGCCAACGGCGGCGGGCTGGGCTTCGGCGCGCAGCACTCGCAGGCGGTGGAGAACTGGGCGTTGGCGGTGCCCGGACTGAAGATCGCCGCGCCGTCGACGCCCGCCGACGTGATCGGCCTGATGGCGTCGGCCATCCGCAGCGACGACCCGGTGGTCTTCTTCGAGCACAAGGCGTTGCTCGCCGGCTCCGGACCGCGCCCGCCCGACGACCACGTGGTCGAGCTGGGCAGGGCGGCGGTGGCACGCGAGGGCATCGACATCACGGTCGTCGCGCTCGCCTCGACCGTGTCCGTGGCGCTGAAGGCCGCCGAACAGCTCGAGAGTGAGGGCATCTCGGTCGAGGTGATCGACCTGCGCTGCCTGATACCGCTCGACATGCGCACCGTCCTGTCCTCCGTGGAGCGCACCTCCCACCTCCTGGTGGTGGAGGAGAACCCGTATCAGGGCGGCTGGGGCGGCACCGTCGTCTCGGTCGTCGCCGATGAAGGCTTCGAACTGCTGGACGCCCCGATCAAGCGCGTCGCCGGGGCGTGCGTGCCGCTGCCGTTCGCCGACGCGCTCGAGGCCGAGGTGATCCCGACCGTCGACAAGGTCACCGAGGCGGTACGCCGGCTTTCCGCTTACTAGTAGGAGGCACTGCCATGCCCGACCGAATTCTCCTTCGTGGCGGCCACATACTCACCATGGACCCGACCCTCGGCGAGATCCCCGAGGGCGACATCCTCATCGAGGACGACCGGATCGCCGCCGTCGACCGGCATATCGACGCCGACGCCGAAGTGGTCGACGCGTCCGGCCGGATCGTGATTCCGGGCTTCGTCGACACCCACCGGCACACGTGGGAGGCCGCGATCCGCGGCTGCGCGCCGAACGCCACACTGGACGACTACTTCGTGGAGGTGCTCGACACGTTCGCGCCGGTGTACCGGCCGGAGGACGTGTACGCCAGCAACCTCGCCGGCTCCCTCGAATGCCTGAACGCCGGCATCACCACGCTCGTCGACTGGTCGCACATCAACAACACGCCGGAGCACCCCGACGCGGCCGTACGCGGGCTGCAGGAGGCCGGCATCCGGGCGCAGTACGCGTACGGAAGCGCCAACCTCGCGCTCGCCGACTACTGGTTCGAGAGCAAGATCGTGATACCGAAGGACGACGTGAGGCGGGTGCGCGACACCTACTTCTCGTCTTCGGACGGGCTGCTCACGATGGCGGTAGCCACCCGCGGCCCGGGGTTCTGTGTCGACGACGTGGTGAAGGCCGAGTGGGAGATGGCCCGCGAGTTGGGGCTGCCGATCACCGTGCACGTCGGTATGGGACGGCTGGCCGGTCGGTTCGGCATGATCAAGATGCTCGACGCGATGAACATGCTCGGCTCCGACACGACCTACATCCACTGCTGCTACTTCAGCGACGAGGAGTGGCAACTCGTCGCCGACAGCGGCGGCACCATCTCCATCGCGCCACAGGTCGAGGTCCAGATGGGACACGGCTGGCCACCGGTGGTCAAGTCCATGGAGTACGGCCTGCGCCCCAGCCTGTCGATCGACGTGGTGACCACCGTGCCCGGCGACATGTTCACGCAGATGCGCAGCGCGTTCGGCGTCGAGCGGGTCCGGGCGCTGGCGGCCTTCTGGGAGCGCAACGAACCCGCCGAAGGACTGCTCACGGCCGCGCAGATGCTGGAGATGGCGACGCTCAACGGGGCGCACGTCGTCGGGCTGGAAGACCGGATCGGATCGCTGACGCCCGGCAGGCAGGCCGACATCGTGCTCATCGACACCAACGCCATCAACGTGACACCCGTGCACGACGCGGTCACCGCGGTGACGCTCTGCGCCGACGTCTCCAACGTGGAGTCGGTGCTCGTGGCCGGCAAGTTCCGTAAGCGCGACGGCAAGCTGCTCGCCGACGTCGGCAGGGCGCGTGGCCTCGTCGAGAACTCCCGCGACCACCTGCTCTCCGCCGTCGCCGCCCGCAAGCAGGCGGCGTGAGCGAGGCAGGTGGCGCGGCGGCGCCTGGACAGAGCGAACCAGGAGGCACAGCATGAGTTCGCGGCACATCGTGCGCCGGGCGTCCGAGGCGGCCTTCGCCAAGGTGGGCGACGGATACGCGCGCTGGTCCATCGTGGACGAATCGGTGCCGGGTGCGGTACACACCGGGTTCGGGATCTGCACCCTGGCGCCGGGAGGCTCGGTGCCGACCCACGTCAACTGGTTCGAGGAGAGCGTGTACATGCTGTCCGGTTCAGCGGTGCTCGACACCTCCGACGGCGCGTACCTGCTCGGCGAGGGCGACTACGGGGTCGTGGCGACCGGTGTGCCGCACGGGTGGCGCAACGCCGGCGCGGAGCCCGCCCGGTGGGCGCGGATGCAGGCACCGCAGCCGCGCGAGCGCTTCGACGGCGACACCGTCGTGGTGCCGCCGTTGCGGCACGGGCCGGTGCGACCCGTTGATCCACGGGACCCGCGCAACCGCTCCTTCGGGCACATCTCGCCGGCACACATGGAGCCGGGCAAGCAGAGCCAGGACCTGCTCGCCGTGTCCGCCAGCATGCGCACCGCGCTGCTCGTCTACAGCGGCATCACGGTGAAGATGATGGTCGACAGCGACCTCGGCGCCGAACTGTCCACCATGTTCATGGTGCAGTACGAGCCCGACGGTGTCGCCGGGCCGCACGACCACCCGTTCGAGGAGACGTACCTGATCCTTGAGGGCGCGACGGACGCCACGTTCGACGGCACCAGGTACCGGCTGGAGCCGGGAGACGTGGCGTTCGCCGGGGTGGGCTGTGTGCATTCGTTCACCAACGCGGGTGAAGGGCCGGTGCGCTGGCTGGAAACTCAGGCGCCGCAGCCGCCGTCCCGCCATTCCTACCGTTTCGCCCGCGACTGGACCTACCTGCGGGAGACTGTGGACCGGGAGGCCCCATGAGTGTGGTGGTTGTCGGCGGTACCTCCGGCATCGGGCTGGAGGTGGCGCGCCATTTCGCCGGCGCCGGCGACGACGTCGTGCTCACCGGCAGGGACGCCGGCCGCGCCGAGGAGATAGCCAAAAAGATCGGTGCCCGAGCCGCCGCTCTCGAGCTGGCGGAGCCCGAAAGCATCGCCGCGTCGCTCGCCGGTGTCGAGCGCGTGGACCACCTTGTGCTCGCGGCGATCGACCGCGACCACAACACGGCGGCCGACTACGCGATCGACCGCGCGGTGCGGCTCGTGACGCTCAAGCTGGTCGGGTACACCGAGGTGGTGCACGCGCTGCTGCCGAAGATGCGCCCAGACAGCTCGATCGTGCTCTTCGGCGGGCAGGCTCTGCGGCGCCCCTACCCGGGCTCCACGACGGTGTCCACAGTGAACGGCGGTATCACCGGCCTCGTGCACACGCTCGCCTGCGAGCTGGCGCCGATCCGCGTCAACGGCATCCACCCCGGCATCGTCGGCGACAGCCCGTACTGGACCGGAAAGCCGCTCGACGCCGTCGTCTCCCGTACACCGACCGGCCGGCTCCCCACGATGGCCGATATCCGCGATGCGGTCGTCTTCCTGCTGCGAAACTCGTCGGTGAACGGCGTCAACCTGCCCGTAGACGGTGGATGGTTGCTGAAATGAAGGTGGCGATCGTCGGCGCTGGCCGCATGGGCGGGGCCATGGCCGCCCGGCTCCAGCAGGCCGGCACCGACGTGGTGGTCTACAACCGCACCCGCGAAAAGGCCGAGGCCCTCGGCGGCGCGGTCGCCGATACCGCCCGCGAGGCGGCCGCGTCGGCCGACGCCGTACTCGTGTCGCTGGCCGACGACGCGGCGGTGCTGCACGCGTACAGCGGACCCGACGGCATCGCGGCCGGGCTCCACGGAGGCAGCGTCGTGGTGGAGACCAGCACCCTCGACCCGGAGACGGTGCACCGGCTGGCCGAACTCGTCGGGGAGCGCGGCGCCGCGCTGCTCGACGGGCCGGTGTCGGGCAGCGTGTCACTGGTCGAGCAGGGCAAGCTGACGTTCCTGGTGGGCGGGCCGGAGGATGCTCTCACCCAGGTGCGGCCCGTGCTCGACCTGCTCGCCGCGCAGGTTTTCCACGTCGGACCGCTCGGCTCCGGTGCGGCGGTCAAGCTCGCGGTCAACACGGTCCTGCTGGCGATCAACCAGGCGCTCGCCGAGGCGCTGGTGCTCGCCGAGCGGGCCGGGGTGCCCCGCGAGACCACGTACGAGGTGCTGGTGCACAGCGCGATCGCGTCACCGTTCGTGGTTTACAAGCGGGCGGCCTTCGAGCGTCCCGACGAGACCCCGGTCGCGTTCAGCCTCGACCTGGTGGCCAAGGATCTGGGGCTGATAGGCCAGCTCGCTGAGCGGGTGGGCGCGGTGATGCCCCAGGCGGCCGCCAATCGTGCGGCGGTGCTGGCCGCGCTCGACGCCGGCATGGGCTCCCGCGACATGGCCGCGATGGCGCACTGGCTGTCCAACGGAATGTCTAGCGGATCCTGAGCCAGGTGCGAGACCGCTTGCCCGGCGTGTAGGGCGAGTCGAGCCGCTTCGCTACCACGCCACCGAGGCCCTGCTCGCGGCTCGCTTGCCGGACGGCGTCGCCGCCCCCCTCGAAGTGGGGCGGTGTCTGCCAGTACCGTCCGGCCAGGTCGAGCGCCGTCAGCAGCTCGCGGCGTTCGGTGTACGGCAGGTCCACTGTCGACCGGCCCTCCATCCAGAGCACGTCGAGCAGCAGGTACTGCACCGGCGTTCGGGCCACCAGCCGCCGGGCCGCCGCGGCGTCGCTGACCCGGGAGCGCGGGTGCAGTGCCGCCGCGCTAACCCGGCCGTTGCCGTCGAACGCCACGATCATGCCGTCCAGGACGCAGTCCGTGGGAGCCAGCGTCTCGGCCAGCTCGCGCAGTTCCGGGTACGACTCGGTGACGTCGGTGTCCTCACTGGACAGCAGCCGCAGCCGGCCGCCGGAGACGTACCCGACCGCCCGTACACCCGGCCACTCCAGCTCGTACCCCCACGCCTCGTCGTCGGCCGGCAGCCGCGTCGCCGGCACCGGTCGCATCGGCCGCACCGTGTCGGGCATCGGGCTCCACCCGGGCTCGGGCGGGTCCATCCGGTGGATCATCCAGTTCTTGCCGTCGGTGCGGAAGAGCACGTACCGGCCGGAGACCCGTTCACCGTCCAGCACGACGATCACTTCGCCGTCGCGCCACTTCTCCGTGACGTAGGTGCCCCGGTCGAAGATGGTCATCCGGCCACCGCCGTACTCGCCGGCCGGGATCTCGCCGTGGAAGTCGGCGTACTCCATCGGGTGGTCCTCGGTCTGTACGGCGAGGTTGTTGCGGGCCGGATCGCGCGGTATGCCGCGCGGCACCGCCCACGAGACCAGCACGCCGTCGCGCTCCAGACGCAGGTCCCAGTGCAGCCGCCGGGCGTGGTGCTGCTGGATCACGAACGTCCGGTCGTCGCTGCCCGCGGGGGTTTTGGCGGGCACCGGCTCGGGTGTGCGGCGCGCGTCCCTCTTACGCCGGTACTCGTCCAGGCGGTCGGCCATACCCCTATTGTGCGGAGGTTTCCAAAACCCGCAGCGCGGCTTCCACCGTTGGGGGTACGGGCCGGCGGTGGCGGAGCGCCCATGGCAGGTCCGCCAGCGCGTACCGCAGCCCCGTCCGGCCGTCCCGTGTGGAGAGCGCCCGGGATGCCGCCCGCACCGCGCGCCCGATTGGTCGGCGCAGCCACGTGGTGAGCAGCGCGTTGTGGGTCTCCAGTTGGCGTCGCCCACCCGGATCACGCCCGTCCGGCACGGGCAGGTGCCGCACCGTCAGCGAGGGCACGTACGCCAGACCCCAGCCGGCGGTCGCCAGGTCCATCGCGAGGAGCGCCTCCTCCCCGTACACGTGCAATCTGGGCTGGAAACCACCGACCGCGAGGAACGCGTCTCGCCGATGCGGCCGGCCGCGCCGAGGGCGTCGTCGAGCCAGTAGGAGACACGGAGGCTGGGTTACCCAGCCTCCGTGCTCCCTATCTCGTGATCATGCTGTTCAGGTGGTGCAGGCGGCGCCGTTCAAGGTCCAGCCTGTCGGGGCCTGGTTGGTGCCGCCGTGCGTGCCCTGGAAGCCGAACGACGTGTTCGCGCCGGGCGCGAGCGTGCCGTTGTAGGACGCGTTGCGGGCCGTCACCGACGAGCCGCTCTGCGAGACGGTCGCGTTCCAGGCGTTGGTGATCTGCTGTCCACTGGGGAGGGTGAAGCCGAGCGTCCAGCCGTTGATCGTGCCGGAGCCGGTGTTGGTGACCGTGACGCTGCCGGTGAAGCCGTTGTTCCACGAGTTGGCGGTGTATGCGACCCGGCAGGCGCCCGAGCCGCCCGGCGGCGGCGTGGTGACGGGCGGGCTGGTGTTCGGGGTGGTGGGCGGGGTGCCCTGGTTGACCGCGGCGGAGAACGAGTTGACCCCGAGGCCGACGCCGCCGTTCCAGGGCTCGAAGCCCGCCTGGATGCTGGTCAGGTACCAGGAGTTGGTGATCATGCCGCGGTTGCGCGTGTCGTTGATGAAGTCCAGGACGCTGAAGCTCCAACTGCTGATCGCGGACGGCGCCACGTATGAGATCACGTTGTTGGAGCCGTTGCTGCCGCGCCAGACCTCCCATGTCCGACCACCGACCGTGGCGTTGCCGACGACGGAGCCAATCGGCTGGATCGGGCCCTGGCGGTTGAACCAGATCATGATTTCTACCTGGTTGACGCCGTCGCGCCGGGGCGTCGGGTCGAGCCAGATGTCATACGAGGCGTTGTAGGTGCCGCCTGTGTACGCGTAGTTGATGCTGCTGGTGGCGCTGCTGATCTGGCTGACCTGCAGCGGCAGGTTGGTGCCCGGCGAGCAGTTCGTGTAGTGGCAGCCCAGGAAGACCGACGGGTAAGACAGCGGAGCGCCGTTGGTGGCGGCGCTGCCCTGCTGGCTCACGATCGAGAAGCCGTTGTCGGTGACATTGATGCACTGCTCGGCGCTGGAACCCCAGCGGTTGTTCTGGACCACATAGCGGCCCTGGATCGTGGTGGAGCCGAACTGCTCACAGATGCGGACGTCGGCCTGTGCCGGGCCGGCGGCCACGACGACGGCGACTGAGCCCGTGAGGAACAGGCCGGCCGCCACGAGCGCGCGGATCGAGCGTCTCATGGGTGCTCCTAGTGACATTGGTGGGAGGACGGGAGCGCTCCCATGAGATTAAGACATATTCACGCCTATGAAAACATGCTGCGCGCGGCGCGAATTTGGGTCATCGCGCGGCCGAGGGCGCCGGTGATGCGCTCCTCGCTGTCCGGCGCCACCCGGGGCACGGGGACGGACACGCTGATCGCGTCGGTGGGTGGGTCGGTCAGCGGCACCGCCATCGCGAAGCACACGATGCCTTCGGTGTTCTCCTCGCGGTCGACGGCGTAGCCGCGTTCCTTCGACTTTTCGAGTTCGGCTTCGAGGGCGTCCGGGTCGGTGATCGTGTTCGCGGTCAAGCGATGGAGTTCTAGGCCCGCCACGGCGTCCGGCCGGTGCGCCAGGAGCGCCTTGCCGAGAGCAGTCGCGTGTGCGGGCAGACGGCGCCCTATCGCGCTGTAGAGCCGCAGCCGGTGCGCCGACTCCCGCTTGGCCAGGTAGACCACGTTGGGGCCGTCGAGCCGGCCCAGGTGCACCGCCTCGCCGAACTGCCGCGACAGGTCGTCGAGCACCGACGACACCAGGCCGACCGCGTCGTCCGCGTCGAGGTACGCGGCTCCGACCTCGAGTGCGCGTACGCCGAGCCCGAAGCGGGTCCCGGTGGGATCGGTCTCGACCCAGCGGCGGCGGGCCATCGTCCGCAGGATGCCGTGCAGGCTGCTCTTGGGGATATCGAGGGCGCGGGAGAGCTCGACCAGCGAGCGGCGTTCGCGCGACGCGGCGAGGGCTTCGAGCACCTCCAGGGTCCGGTCGGCCGACTTCACGGGGGGTTGGACGGCGGTCATGGCTTACATTATGGTCATGTACGTGACCAGCGTTCACGATACTGAACAAGCGATCGGACAGAACCGCCTGCTGCCGGTGGTGGTGCTGCAGAGCGCGGCCGACGCGGAGCCGCTCGCAGCTGCCCTTACCGCCGGTGGGCTACGCAGCGTTGAGGTGACCTTCCGGACCGACGCCGCCGCCGAGGCTATCCGGATCATGGCGGAAAACCCCGAGCTCCTCGTTGGGGCGGGCACGGTTCTCACCCCGGCCCAGGTCGACGCGGCTGTCGCGGCGGGTGCGAAGTTCGTGGTGAGCCCCGGGTTCAGCCCGCGCGTGGTGAACTACTGCCAGGAGCTGGGCATACCGGTCTATCCCGGCGCGGCTACCGCTACCGAGATCCAGATGGCGCTCGACGCCGGCCTGGAAATCGTCAAGTTCTTCCCCGCGGAGCAGGTTGGCGGCGCCAAGATGATCAAGGCGCTGGCGGCACCGTTCCGGAACGTGCGGTTCATCCCGACCGGTGGCGTCAACACTGCCAACCTGCCCGACTACCTCGCGCTGCCCGTGGTCTTCGCGGTCGGCGGCACCTGGATGGTGGCGCCCGACCTGCTCGCCGCCGGCAAGTGGGACGAGGTCACCCGCCTGACGGCTTCCGCTGTCGCACTGACCAAGGGGGAGCTATGACGCTCGCGATCCGCCCGGCCGGCGACTGCCGGTACGACCTGGTGTCGCTCGGCGAGGTCATGCTCCGGCTCGACCCGGGCGAGGGGCGCGTGCGCACCGCGCGCAACTTCCGGGCCTGGGAAGGCGGCGGCGAGTACAACGTGGCCCGTGGGCTGCGGCGCTGCTTCGGCCTGCGCACCGCCGTCGTGACCGCGTTCGCGGACAACGAGGTCGGACGGCTGCTCGAAGACCTGATCCTCCAGGGCGGCGTCGACACGTCCTTTGTGAAGTGGGTCGGATACGACGGCATCGGGCGCACCGTGCGCAACGGGCTCAACTTCACCGAGCGCGGCTTCGGCGTGCGTGGCGCCGTCGGCACGTCCGACCGCGGCCACACCGCCGCGAGCCAGCTCCGCCCCGACGACGTCGACTGGGACCACCTTTTCGGCACGCTCGGCGCCCGTTGGCTGCACACGGGCGGCATCTACGCCGCGCTGTCCGAGACCACGCCCGACGTCATCGAGGCCGCCATGGTCGCGGCGCGCCGGCACGGCACGCTCATCTCGTACGACCTGAACTACCGGCCCAGCCTGTGGAAGGCGATCGGAGGCAAGGAGCGAGCGCAGGAGGTCAACCGGCGGCTCGCCCGGTACGTCGACGTGATGATCGGCAACGAGGAGGACTTCACGGCCTCGCTGGGCTTCGAGGTGCCCGACACCGACGAGTCACTGTCCGAACTGGAAGTTGCCAACTTCCGCCGGATGATTGAGGAAGTCACGAAGGAGTATTCGAACTTCAAGGTGGTTGCCACGACGCTGCGAACCGTGCGCAGCGCCACCGTCAACGACTGGGGCGCGATCGCGTGGGCCGATGGCGTCTTCGCCGAAGCGACTCATCGGCCAAATCTGGAGATTCTGGACCGAGTCGGCGGCGGCGACAGCTTCGCGTCCGGCCTCGTCTACGGGCTGCTGACGTTTGGAGATCTGGCGAAAGCGGTTGAATACGGCGCTGCGCACGGCGCGCTCGCGATGACGACGCCCGGCGACACGTCCATGGCGAACCTCAAAGAGGTCGAGGCGCTCGTCAAGGGAGCTGGCGCACGCGTACAACGGTGACCATAAGGCTACTGTTAGACGCGATTGGGGCCTACCCTTGGCCGGTCGCTCCGAGTAGTCTCGTGGCTTCGACGCGTGTTGCCCTCACCCCTGAGCGGGGGTTCGAAACCTCCGGAGGCCCTACGCCATGCTCCGTACCACCCTGCGGATTCTGGTCGTCGGCGCAGGCATTGCCGGCCTGTCGGTGGCCCGTGCGCTGCGGCTGGCGGGCTTCCGTCCAGAGGTTATCGACAAGCTGCCCGCGTCCACTGTGGCCGGCGCCGGCATCTACCTGCCCGGTAATGCCGCCCGGGCGCTGCGCGAGCTCGACCTGGAGGCGCCGCTCCGGCCGTGCGGCGAGGTGGTCGACCGGCAGCGATTCCTCGACGCGCGCGGCCGGCCGCTGTGCGAGGTCGACCTCACCGACCTGTGGCAGGGCGTCGGCGAGTGCCGCGTGCTGCCCAGAGCCGACCTGCACCAGGTCATGCTCAGCGGAGCCGGCGGCGAGGTGCGCCACGAGACCGAGGTGAAAGGGCTGGAGATCGTCGACGGTTCGGCCAAGGTCGAGTTCGGTGACGGATCCAGCGCCGAGTACGACCTGGTGGTCGGCGCCGACGGCCGGCGTTCACTGATACGCACGCTCGCCGCGCTCGGCGCGGGCGCTCGCCCGGTCGGTCAGATCATGTACCGCAGCGTGGTCACCGGCGGCCCGAAGCTCGCCGGCTGGACGGCCGTACTGGGCAAGCGCTCCCTGTTCACGATCATGCCGATGGGTTCCGGCCGGCTCTTCTGCCAGGCGGAGGAGCCCGGCACGGGGGCACCCGCCGACCCGTTGGCCCGGCTCCGCGAGGTCTTCGGGAGCCTCGGCGGCCCAGTGCCCGCCGTGCTCGAGGCCGTCGAGCGGGTCCAGGTCGCGGTCACCGACGAGGTGGAGATCAGCTCGTGGTCGCGGCCGCCCGTCGTGCTCGTCGGCGACGCCGCCCACGCCACCTCCCCGACGCTCGCGCAGGGTGGGGCCATGGCCTTCGAAGACGCCGTGGTGTTCGCGGCCGAGCTGCGCAAAGCCGGGAGCGTGGCCGAGGCGCTCCGCGCGTACGAGCAGCGGCGGCGCCCGCGTACCGAATGGGTGCTCGCCCGCACCCGCGACCGCGACAAGCTGCGCGACGTGGCCCCCGCGCTGCGCGATCCCCTGCTCCGCCGGCGCGGCGCCCGGATCTTCGCCGACCACTACCGGAGCCTGGTCGAGCCCTACTAACCCCCGTAGTGGGTGGGTCGGTGGGGAGGACTATTCTGCGTCGAAGCAGACCAGATCAAGAGCGAGCACCTCGGAGGCCACGCGTGACCACCGTCGCACCGAAGCCGATCGTGACGCGGCCATGGCCGGTCCACGAGCCGGTCAAGGGCTCCGCCATCGCGCGCCTGCTTCGGACCACGGACGCGAAGCAGATCGGGCTCATGTACCTGGTCACATCGTTCGTGTTCTTCATGGTCGGCGGCCTGATGGCGCTGATCATGCGCGCTGAGCTGGCTCGTCCGGGCCTCCAGTTCCTCTCCCCGGAGCAGTACAACCAGCTATTCACGATGCACGGCACGATCATGCTGCTGTTCTTCGCGACGCCGATCGTGTTCGCATTCGCGAACTACATCGTGCCGCTGCAGATCGGCGCGCCAGACGTGTCGTTCCCGCGGCTCAACTCCTTCGCGTACTGGCTGTACGCCTTCGGTGGCACCCTCGCCATGGGCGGCTTCCTGACGCCGAACGGCGCGGCCGACTTCGGCTGGTTCGCCTACTCGCCGCTGAGCGACGTGGTGCACTCGCCGGGCGTCGGCGCCAACATGTGGATCGTCGGCCTGGCCATCTCCGGTCTGGGCACCATCCTCGGTGGTGTCAACATGATCACCACGATCCTGACGCTCCGCGCGCCGGGCATGACCATGTTCCGGATGCCGATCTTCACGTGGAACATCCTGGTCACCAGCCTCCTGGTGATCCTGGTCTTCCCGCTGCTGGCCGCCGCGCTCTTCGCGCTGGCCGCCGACCGCATCCTCGGCGCCCACGTCTACGACCCGGCCACCGGCGGGCCCCTGCTCTGGCAGCACCTCTTCTGGTTCTTCGGCCACCCCGAGGTGTACATCGTCGCGCTGCCGTTCTTCGGCATCATCAGCGAGGTCATCCCGGTCTTCAGCCGCAAGCCGATCTTCGGATACAAGGGCCTGGTCGGCGCCACGATCGCGATCGCGGCCCTGTCGATGAGCGTGTGGGCGCACCACATGTTCGCCACCGGCCAGGTGCTGCTGCCGTTCTTCAGCTTCCTGAGCTTCCTCATCGCCGTGCCGACCGGCATGAAGTTCTTCAACTGGATCGGCACGATGTGGCGCGGCCAGATCACGTTCGAGACGCCGATGCTCTTCTCCATCGGCTTCCTGGTGACGTTCCTCTTCGGTGGCCTGTCCGGCGTGCTGCTGGCCAGCCCGCCGCTCGACTTCCACGTCTCCGACTCGTACTTCGTGGTCGCCCACTTCCACTACGTGCTCTTCGGCACGATCGTCTTCGCGGTCTTCGCGGGCATCTACTTCTGGTTCCCGAAGATGACCGGTCGCATGCTCGACGACCGGCTCGGCAAGGTGCACTTCTGGCTCACGTTCCTTGGCTTCCACACCACGTTCCTGGTGCAGCACTGGCTGGGCAACGAGGGCTTCCCGCGCCGGTACGCCGACTACCTGCCCGGCGATGGCTTCACCACGCTCAACACGATCTCCACGATCGGGTCGTTCGTGCTCGGCGCCTCGACGCTGCCGTTCCTCTTCAACGTGTGGAAGTCGTACAAGGCCGGCCAGGTGGTCGACGTCGACGATCCGTGGGGCCACGGCAACTCGCTCGAGTGGGCCACGAGCTGCCCGCCGCCGCTGCGTAACTTCGACAGGATGCCGCGCATCCGTTCGGAGCGCCCGGCGTTCGACGTGAAGTACCCGCACCTCGCCGCCGGCCAGTCGCTCGCCGGCCCGCCGGAGGGTGGCGCCAAGCCGCTCACCAGCGAGTCTCGCGGAGGCGCCTCCTACGAGGAAGACACCTCCACCGAGATCGACCGCTAGACGATCCATTTCAGAAGGAGCGCGGGCCGTGGGCCCGCGCTCCTTCTGTCGAATCAAGGGTTCTGACCCAAGCGCTATCGCGAGGTCCAGCGCCCACAGGCCCTACGCCCCTTGAAGGCTCACCCCCGCCGCTCGCAACTCGCCGCGGGCAGCCTCGGCCGTCGCGGGGGTCACGCCAGCGGTGAGGTCGAGCAACACCGTGGTGGCGAACCCCTCCCGCGCCGCGTCCAGCGCCGTCGCCTTCACACAGTAGTCGGTGGCGATACCCACCACGTCGACCTCGGTGACGTCGCGGGCACGCAGCCAGTCGGCAAGGCCGGCGCCGTCGCGGTCATGGCCTTCGAATCCCGAGTACGCGGGCGCGTGCTCGCCCTTGTGAAACACCGCCTCGATCTGGTCGGTGGCCAGCGCGGGATGGAAATCCGCCCCTGGCGTACCCACGACGCAGTGCGCCGGCCACGAGTCGACGAAGTCCGGCGGGTTGCCGAAGTGCGAGCCCGGGTCGACGTGGTAGTCCTTCGTGGCGACCACGTGATCCCAGGAGCCCGCGGCGAGCGCGGCGGAGATCCCCGCTGCCACGCCGCCCCCGCCCTCGACAGCGAGGGAACCCCCCTCACAAAAGTCGTTCTGCACATCCACAATGATCAGCGCCCGCCCCACCGATACCTCCCACTCGCTCCTTAGCCCGTTCTAACACACCCCACCACCCCACCCACTCCTCCACACCCCACCCCGCGCGGCCGCCCCCGGGCCCGCGCCCCCGGCCGTCGCCGCCCCCCGGTCGCCCGCGCGCCCCGGCGCCCGCGCGCCGCGCCCTCTTGCCGCCGATCAAGGCAAACGCACGTGGTTGGATCTCATTTCCACGTGCGTTTGCCCTGAGACGAAACTCGGCCCAGCCACGTGTGCGGCAGCGTCCCGGCGGAGCCGGGACTTCGGG
>NZ_JBAKHX010000060.1:0-51878 GCF_036906915.1 Micromonospora sp. CPCC 206061 | reverse complement strand
CCCGAAGTCCCGGCTCCGCCGGGACGCTGCCGCACACGTGGCTGGGCCGAGTTTCGTCTCAGGGCAAATGCACGTGCTTTGATCTCATTTCCGCGTGCATTTGCCCTTGATCGACGCGAATGCCCTTGATCGAGGACCGCACATCGCGCCGGCCGCGCCGGCTGCGGACACCGCACCCAAGCCCGCCGCACCCCAAGCCCGCAGCGCCCAAGCCCGCAGCCACGGTGCGCCGCGAGCGCGCCGCGCTCGCGGCGCGGAGTACGAGACGCGGACGCGCCGCGCTCGCGGCGCGGGGTACGAGACGCGGACGCGCCCTGCCTGGCCACCGTCAAGCCGCGCCACCGGCCCGCGCCCGCGCCCGCGCACCCCTGCTGCCCGCCGAACTTGCCGAGCTATGGCTCAAATAGCGCCCGGCAGGTTCGGCTCGGTAGCCGGCCGCGCCGGCGTGCGTCAGCTCGCCGGCGCTCACCCGCAGAGCTCGCCGGCCGCGGCCCTCGCCGACGGCGTAGGCGGCCGTGTCGCCACGCCCGCTCCGCCGCACGGTCGCCGATCAAGGAGATGTCCGTCGATCAAGGGCAAATGCACATGGATCGGAGATCGAACCACGTGCGTTCGCCCTTGATCGACGGGAGAAGGCCGGGGGGGAGGCCGGGGAGGAGGGGGTTGGGAAACGGGCGGGGGGATCGGGTACCCTGGTCAGGTTGCCCGGGCTGCGTCCGGTGGCGACCTCACGATCGACAATCCCAGGAGTATCCCGTGGCTAGCGTGTGCGACGTCTGTGGCAAGGGGCCGGGCTTCGGCCACAACGTGTCCCACTCGCACCGGCGGACCAACCGTCGCTGGAACCCGAACATCCAGACGGTGCGCACCCCGGCCGGTGGCGGCACGACCCGCAAGATGCAGGTCTGCACCTCGTGCATCAAGGCTGGCAAGGTCGTCCGCGCCTGAGGCGCGACACCAAACCACCCACAAAACGACAGGAGCCGCCGGGTCGACGACCCGGCGGCTACATCTGTGCGTGGTGAAAAGGTCAGGAGGTGGCGAACAGGGCGCCGACCACCTTCTGCGTCCAGATGGCCTGGTATCCGACGCCGGGATCGAGCCGCACCGGCGACGCTGGGTCCAGCCTCAGGATGCTGTCGACGTTGACGCTGCGCCGCCCCACGGCCCGCCCCGCGTCAACGCCACCATCGCCCTCGCCGGCCGGGTCGCTGGCCGGGTCGAAGAGGATCTCGTCGCCGCTGCCCGCTGGGTGTGGCGGATCGCCACGAGGCGACGCTTGTCGACCGTGACCTCAGACGACGTGATGCCCCGCAGCGAAGTGAACGCCTCCAGCAGCGCCGCCCGCAGCTCCGAACTGAGCAGCAGGTCACACTTACATACAGCCAGGGCAGCAGGCCACCCCGTTCGGCGTCGTACCGGTCGCGTTGCTCGTACGCGACGAGGAACGTCTCGGCCACCACGTCTTCGGCGACCTGTTCCCCGACCCGCCGTGTGCAGTACCGGAGCAGGTCACGCGCGTACCGGTCGAACATCCCCGCGAGATCAGCCGGCTCGATCATCCCGGAGGTCGGCGCCGGCGTCGTCATGCCCTTTCTTGCCATCCGCCCGCGGCCATGTTCCCGGGTGCTAGAAGTGCTGCCAGCCGGGCGACCCCTTGTACGGCTTTCCGTCCACGGTCACCCCGGTGCCGTCGCGGACCTCGCCCACTACCCGCCACCACTCCGGCAGCGTCAGCCCGGCCGGGAACGTCGCGGCAAGCGCGTGGTCGTCGCCCCCGCCCAGCACCCACGTGTACGGGTCGGTGCCGAGCGCGTGCGCCGCGTCCCGCATCTGCCGCGGTATCTCGAACACGTCCCGCCGCACGTCCATGGCGACCCCGCTGGCTACCGCGACGTGCCCGAGGTCGGCCAGCAGACCGTCCGACACGTCGATCATGGCCGTAGCGCCGAGCCGCGCCGCCTCGGGACCGCACGCGTAGGGCACCTCCGGGCGCCGGTACGCCTCCACGAGGAGTTTGGGTGTGCGGAAGCCGCGCGACAGTACCGTGTAACCCGCCGCCGCGTACCCGCAGCGGCCGGCGACGGCGACCACGTCGCCTGGCCGTGCCCCGCTGCGCAGGACGGGCGCCCGGCCCTCCAGGTCGCCGAGCGCGGTGACCGCGATCATGAGCGTGGGGCTCGCGGACATGTCGCCGCCGACGACGCTGGCGCGCACTCTGGCCGCCTCGGCGCCGAGCCCGTCGGCGAGCTCCTCGGCCCAGCGGGCGTCCAAACCCGGCGGCACGCAGAGCGCGACCAGCAGCGCGGTCGGCACCGCGCCCATGGCTGCGATGTCGGCGAGGTTGGCCGCCGCGGCGCGGTGGCCCACGTCCTGTGGGGTCGACCAATCGCGCCGGAAGTGCCGGCCTTCGACGAGCACGTCGGTCGAGGCGACCACCCGGCCGTCCTTGGCGGCGACCACGGCCGCGTCGTCACCGGGGCCGAGCAGCGTGGACGGCCCGACGGGTAGGCGCGCGGTGACCCGGGCGATCAGGCCGAACTCACCGCTTCTCGCCACACTCACTTACGCCTCCCTCGGCACCGTCATGAATAGGGCCTGTTCCGTACGGTAGTTTCACGTTCGAGCCGCTGGCTGCGGCGGAGGGGAGTCGGATCGTGGTCCAGGCATACATCCTCATCCAGACCGAGGTCGGAAAAGCGCGTGACGTGGCCGCGGCGATCAATGATGTTCCGGGAGTGGTGCGGGTCGACGCGGTGACCGGCCCGTACGACGTGGTCGTGCTCACAGAAGCACATACGGTCGACGAGCTCGGCAAGATGATCGTCAGTAAGGTACAGATGGTTCCCGGTATTACTCGTACGTTGACGTGTTCGGTGGTGCACTTATAGGTGGACAGGACCACCCGGCAGGCGGCGCTGTGGGCAACGGCGGTGGCGCTGCCCATCACCGCGCTCGTCGCCGTTCTCGCGATCCGGGCGGCACAGCCCGATCCCGTCGCGCGGCCCACTCCGTCGGCCACCGCACCGAGTCCCACCTCCACCACGCCGGTGGAGATGGCCGCGCCCGCCCTGCCGGAGCGCGCCGCGACGGTATGCCGGGCCCTGCTGTCCCGCCTGCCCGCGACCGTGCAGGGCATGGCGCAGCGCCCGGTGACAGCCGGCGCTGAGCAGAACGCGGCATACGGCGACCCGGCCGTGACGGTGGCCTGCGGCGTGCCGGCGGCGCGGGTGCCGCCCACCGCCGAGTTGTTCGACCTCGACCAGGTGTGCTGGTACCAGACCGCGGGCGACGAGGCCACCGTGTGGACCACTGTGGACCGCGAGGTGCCGGTGCGGGTGACGGTCCCGAAGGCGTACGACCCACCGGGGCAGAAGGCCATCGCGTTCTCCGACGCGATCGTCGCCACGGTGCCGTCGCGGCCCGACGCCCCCAGTGGTTGCGCCTAAGACCGTCGGAGCGCGGTGCGGATAAGCCTGCTCACCAGCTTCGGGTACTCGAGACCGGTGGCGGCCCACATCCGGGGAAACATCGACGTCGGCGTGAAGCCCGGCATCGTGTTGATCTCGTTGAGGTAGACGTCGAGCTCGGGCGTGACGAAGAAGTCGACCCGGCCGAGCCCCGCGCAGTCGAGCGCGGTGAACGTGCGCGTCGCGTACTCCTGGACCTGCCGGGTGACCCGCTCGGGCAGGTCGGCCGGGATGTCGTACTCGCACGATCCGTCGAGATACTTGGCCTCGAAGTCGTAGAAGTCGTGACCGGAGACGCGCACCTCGGCCAGCAGCGACGCCTCAGGTGCCCCGCCGGCCTCGCCCTCCAGCACGCCGCACTCGATCTCACGGCCGACGATGGCGGCCTCGACCAGCACCTTCTGGTCGATCTGGCGGGCGGTGGCGACGGCGGATTCGAGGTCGGCCCAATCGGTGACCTTGGTGATGCCGTGTGACGAGCCGGCACGGGACGGCTTGACGAAGACCGGCAGGCCGAGCCGCTCCTTGTCTTCCTCGGCGAGCGTCACGCCGGCGCGCAGGACCGCGTACGGCCCGACCGGGATGCCCTCGGCCGCTGCCAGCTTCTTCGTGAACTCCTTGTCCATGGCGGCGGCGGAGGCGAAGACGTTCGCGCCGACGTACGGGATGCCGGCCATCTCCAGCAGCCCCTGGATGGTGCCGTCTTCGCCGTACTTGCCGTGCAGCGCCGGAAAGACGACGTCGACCTCGGCCAGCACCCGCGGTCCCGCGGTCGGGTCGAGCACCACGAGGCTGCGCTCGGTGGGGTCGGCAGGCAGGACGACGGCCGTGCCGGCGTCTGTGGTGATCTCCGGCAGGCGCCGGTCGGCGATCGCGAGCTGGGCCGGGTCGCCACTGGTGAGAACCCACTGCCCGGAGCGGGTGATGCCGACCGGCACCACCTCGTACTCATCCGGGTCGAGTGCGGCGAGGATGCTGCCGGCGCTGACTGCCGAGATGGCGTGCTCGGTGCTACGGCCGCCGAAGACGACGGCCACGCGAGTCTTACGTGGGCTGCTCACCCGGGTGACCCTACTCTGCGTGCGCGCGCTCCGCGCTGGTACGCGAGGGTCCGCGGGGTGCCGTCACCAGAAGTGGCGCCGGCGCTTCTTGTAGTGACCACGGAACTTCTTGTAGTGGCCACGGAAGCGGTAGTGGCCGTGGTATCCGTAGTGGCCGGGGTGCGGCGGGTAGCCGTGCCCTGGGTGGCCGTGACCGTAGTAGCCGCGGTGGCCGTGGCGGTGGTGCCGACCCAAGAGGCGACCGAGCTTGGCCACCAGGATCGAGTAGATCATCGCTTTCAGGTGACGCCCCATGAACTCCTCCTTCGCTCAAAGGGTAGGCGGGGGTCCTGTGAAACCCCTGTAAGCTGTCAACCAGAGTTGACAAACCCATCGTGTCAACGTAGGTTGACAACATGAGCGAGGCAACCGAGCTGGCCGCGGCGGCAGGCAGCACCGATCCCCGGGTCGGTCTGCGCGCCGTCCTGGCGCTGCGCCGCCTGCTGGAGAGCCTGGAGACGCTCCAGGTCGACAACGCGCGGCGGCAGGGCTGGTCGTGGCAGGAGATCGCGGACGCGCTCGAGGTCACCAGGCAGGGAGTACACAAGAAGCACGCCGGCCGCCGGCCGGCCAGCACGCGGCGGGAGGCGTGATGTTCGAGCGGTTCACCAAGCCGGCGCGCGATGTGGTGACGGGTGCCCAGACCGAGGCGCGGGAGCTTCGGCATCGGCACATCGGCACCGAGCACCTGCTGCTCGCGCTGCTGCGCGACGACGGCGGCATCGCGTCCGCGGTTCTGCGCGACGCCGGGGTCCATCCCGAGCAGGTACGCGCCGATGTGCGGGCGCAGGTGAGCACCGGTACCGACCCGCTGGGTCAGGCCGACGCCGACGCGCTCCGCTCGATCGGCATCGACCTCGACGCGATCCGCTCGAAGATCGAGGAGACCTTCGGCGAGGGCGCGCTGGACCAGCCGCACGTGTGCGAGGAGCCCCGCCGCGGGCTCTTCCGCCGGCAGCCGCGCCAGGCGCACGGCGGCTCGCCGGGGCACATCCCCTTCACGCCGCGCGCCAAGAAGGTGCTGGAGCTTGCGCTGCGGGAGGCGCTGCACCTCAAGCACTCGTACATCGGCACCGAGCACATCCTGCTGGGGCTGATCCGCGAGGGCGAAGGGCTGGCCGCCAGGGTGCTGACCGACGCGGGGCTGAGCCTCGACGACCTGCGCACCCACGTCCTCGACGCCCTCGACCGCGCCGCCTGACGGCTACGCCGGGGCGGTGTCGAGGGCGGCCGCGAGGTCGGCTACCAGGTCGGCGGCGTCCTCGATGCCGCAGGAGAGGCGGACGAAGCCCGGCGGTGTGTCGTCGCCCCACTGGGCGCGCCGGTCGGCCGTCGTGTGCAGGCCGCCGAACGACGTCGCCGCGAACACGAGCTTCGACGCGGTCAGGAACTGGCCCACCCGCTCGGCGCTGCCGAGGTCGAAGGACACCACACCGGGGATCCGCCGCATCTGCTGGGCGGCCACCTCGTACGAGGGGTCGTCGGGCAGGCCGGGCCACCGTACCCGCTCCACATCGGACCGGGCGGCCAGCGCCTGCGCAACGGCCGCCGCGTTGGCTGACTGGCGAGCCAGCCGGAGGTCCAATGTGGCCAGCGAGCGGTGTGCGAGCCAGGCGTCGAAGGCGCCCGGAATCGCACCGGTGTGCGAACGCCACGTGGTGATCCGGCCCAGCAGGTCGGCGGAGCGGGTGGCGGCGTACCCGAGCAGCATGTCGGAGTGGCCGGTCAGCGCCTTGGTGCCGGAGGCGACGGCGATGTCCGCGCCGAGGTCGAGCGGGCGCTGGCCGAGCGGGGTGGCGGTGGTGTTGTCGACGGCGACGAGAGCGCCCGCCTCGTGCGCCGCCACCGACAGCGCCGTCACGTCGCACACGTCCAGGCCAGGGTTCGCGGGCGTCTCCAGCAGGACCAGGCGTACGCCGTCGAAGGACGGGTACGGCCCGGCGGTGGGCGCGTACCCGACGCGCACGCCGAGCTGCTCCAGAGTGGACGCGGCGAACGAGCGCACGGTGTAGTAGCCGTCGCTGGGCAGAAGCACGGTGTCGCCGGGACGCAGCACCGACATCAACACCGCCGTGATGGCAGCCTGCCCGGTCGCGAACGCCCGGCAGTCGCCACCTTCCAGCTCGCCGATGGCGGCTTCCAGCGCTCGCCGGGTCGGGTTGTCCGGCCGGCCGTACCCGTCGGGTGCGGAGGCCGGGCCGGTGACCGGGTCGAGATGGTACGGCGCGGCGAACACCGGACCGGGAAGGAAGGGCTGCCCCGGCACCGGTTCGGGCAGTCCAGCATGGACACATCTCGTGCCGTCGCCAAAGGTCATTCCGGCTTCGTCTCCCGGCTCATCAGCGCGGTGAGCGCGACGCGCGGGTCGAGGCCCTCGTGGCAGACCCGCTCGACCTGCTCGGTGATCGGCATGTCCACATTGTGCGAACGGGCCAGGTCACGGATGGACAGACAGCTCTTGACGCCCTCGGCGGTCTGGCGGGTGGCCGCCTGCGCCTGCTCCAGCGTCTCGCCCCGCCCGAGGTGCTCGCCGAACGTGCGGTTGCGAGACAGTGGGGAGGAGCACGTGGCGACGAGGTCGCCGAGTCCGGCCAGGCCGGCGAACGTCATCGGGTCGGCGCCCAGTGCCACGCCCAGCCGGGCGGTCTCCGCGAGCCCACGGGTGATGAGCGTTGCCTTGGTGTTGTCGCCGAGCCGCATCGCGGTCGCCATGCCGTACGCGAGGGCGATCACGTTCTTGACCGCACCACCCAGCTCGGCGCCCACCACGTCGTCGTTGGTGTACGGCCGGAAGTACGGCGTGGTGATAGCGCGCTGCACGAGCGTCGCGCGCGTCATGTCGACGCACGCGACCACGGTGGCCGCCGGCTGCTCACCGGCGATCTCGGCCGCCAGGTTGGGCCCGGAGACCACGGCGACCCGCTCGGCGGACACCCCCGCGGTCTCGATGATCACCTCGCTCATCCGTTTGAGCGTGCCCAGCTCGATGCCCTTCATGAGCGAGACGAGCGTGGCGTCCGGTTCGAGGAAGGAGGCCCAGTCGGCGAGGTTGCCGCGCAGCGTCTGCGACGGCACCGCCAGCACCACGAGGTCGGCGCCGGCGATCGCCTTGCCCGCGTCGGAGGTGGCGGTGACCCGCTCCGGCAGCCGTACCGCCGGCAGATAGTCGGGGTTGGTGCCGTATGACCGGATGGCGGCGGCCAGCGACTCGCGGCGCGCCCAGATCGTCACGTCGGTACCCGCGTCGGCGAGCACCTTCGCGAACGCGGTACCCCAGGAACCGGCACCGAGAACCGCGGCCGTTGTCATGCGCCGCCTCCCGCGGCCGACACGAGCCGTAGCGACTGCCGGCTACAGGGAGGCTTTGGGGCGCATGACCCTCGCAAGCGGAGGTGAGCGCCGGCTGGCTCTGTCATGATGCCTTTTCTCCCTTCACAGGCGCCCACAACGGGGGCGGCGTCTCCTGCCGGATCTCGCCGAGCAGGTCGCGGACCCGCAGCATGATCTCGTCTGTCATCTCGTCGAGCACGGCCCGGGTCGGTTCCGCGCCGGCCCACTTGCTGAAGTCGACCGCCGGCCCGGCGGCGATCGCGATCGGGGTACGCGGGCGGATGCGGATCCTTTTGGTGCGCGGGTCGAAAAAGGTCTGCGGGCCCCACATGGCCATCGGGATGACCGGAGCGCCGGTGGCGAGTGCGAGCCGCGCCGCGCCGGTCTTGCCCCGCATCGGCCACAGATCCGGCTCTCGGGTGGTCGTACCCTCCGGGTAGATGATCACCGCGCCGCCCTCCTGGAGGGCCTCGGTGAGGGCGTCGAGCGACTTGGCCGCGTCGAGCGAGCCGCGCTCGACCGGGATCTGCTGCGCCCGCAGGATGATCTTGCCGACCACCGGGACCTTGAAGACGCTCGCCTTGCCGAGGAAGCGGGGCCAGCGGCCGGCGTCGTAGACGAAGTGCGCGCAGACGATCGGGTCGGCGTGTGACAGGTGATTGGGCGCGAGGATGACGCCGCCGGTGGCCGGGATGTGCTCCAGACCGGTCCACGTGCGCTTGGTCATCGGGGTCAGGACCGTCTTCACGAGAATGACAATTAATCGGCGCAAAAGCCCCAATCTGCGCCGCGCCGTCCGCACCACGGCCCCTCCTCGCTCCCACCAGCCAGCGTCGCCCGCCGGACGCCCGCAGCGAAATCATGCCTGCTGACAGCGGGTCCGGCTACATCCGCCGTTCCGCCACGGTTCCGCCGCCGTCGGTGGCGGCTGGCAGGATTGCGGTGTGGACGAGGCGACGTGGGCGGTGGTGCTGCCGGTCAAGCGGCTCCACGTGGCCAAGAGCCGGCTGCGGGGCGCGCTGCCCGGAGTGCCTCACGAGTCACTCGCGCTCGCCCTGGCGCAGGACACCGCACGTGCCGCACTGGCCTGCCCGCCGGTCGCCGAGGTGGTCGCCGTGACAGACGACCCCACCGTGGGGCGGGCACTGGCGAGGCTCGGCGCACGAGTCGTACCCGATGATCCCCGCGATGGGCTGAACGCCGCTTTCGCACATGGCGCCGCCGCGGCCGGGGCCGGACGCCCCGTGGCCGCACTCGCCGCGGACCTGCCGGCGCTGCGGCCCGAAGAGCTGGCCGCGGCGCTCAGCGCCGCGGCCACAAACGCCGGTCGGGCCAGAAGCTTCGTCGCGGACGCGCCGGGCACCGGCACCGTACTGCTGGCGGCGCCGCCCGGCACGGCACTCGACCCGCGTTTCGGTGTCGGCTCGGCGGAGGCCCACCGGCGCTCCGGCGCGCTACCGATGGCAGGGCACTGGCCGACGCTGCGCCGCGACGTGGACACCGCGGCCGACCTGGCGGTCGCGGCCCTGCTCGGACTGGGACCAGAGACTGAGGCGCTAACCGGAGGCATTCATGCAAGGAACTGTCGCGACCTACGACCCGCAGACGCGGTCCGGGACTGTGCTGCTGGATGACGGCACCGAGCTGGCCTTCCCCCGCGAGGCGTTCGACGCCTCCGGGCTCCGCCTGCTCCGCCTCGGCCAACGCCTACGCATCGAGATGAACGAATCAGGGCAGGTAACACAGGTAACCTTGCCCACGTTTGCGGACTGAGTTCACCTCACGTTAACCCTCATCGGGTGATGATAATGCGGTGAGCACCATGCCAGCCCGACGCACGCCGCAGCAGCGCCGAGCCACGGCCTCCCCTGAGCCACAGCGCGGGCCCGACGGGCGATTCGTTCGCGCGGACGAGGGCACCACAGAAACCATGGACGAAAGCCCCGACGAGGCCGACATGCTTCCCGAAGACCGGTTTCTGAACCGCGAGCTGTCCTGGCTGGACTTCAACGCGCGGGTGCTCGCGCTGGCCGAGGATCCAGACACCCCGCTGCTGGAACGCGCCAAGTTTCTCGCCATCTTCGCCAGCAACCTCGACGAGTTCTACATGGTGCGGGTCGCCGGCCTCAAGCGGCGCCTCCAGGCCGGCCTGCCGGTGCGCGGCGGCGATCAGCTCCCACTGCGCACCCAGTTGGAGCTGATCGGAGAACGCACTGCGCACCTCGTCGCGCGCCACTCCGCCTGCTTCGCCGACGAGGTGATGCCGAAGCTCGCCGCGGAAGACATCCAGTTCATGCGGTGGCACGAGCTCGAAGTGCCTGAGCAGGAACGGCTGCGCATCTACTTCCGTGAGGTCGTGTTCCCCGTCCTCACGCCGCTCGCGGTCGACGTGGCGCACCCGTTCCCCTACATCTCCAGCCGATCGCTCAACCTCGCCGTGGCCGTACGCGACCCCGACGGCGGCCCCGAACTGTTCGCCCGGGTCAAGGTCCCCAACAACGTGCCGCGCTTCGTGGTGGTGGAGAGCAGCGGCCGGCGATACCGGTTCCTGCCGATCGAAGAGCTCATCTCCAACCACTTGAGCCAGCTCTTCTCGGGCATGCAGGTGGTCGAGTGCCACCTCTTCCGCGTCACCCGCAACGCCGACTTCGAGGTCGACGAGGACCGCGACGAAGACCTGCTCCAGGCCCTCGAGCGCGAGCTGGCGCAGCGCCGCTTCGGCCCGCCGGTGCGGCTGGAGGTCGCGTCGTCGATCTCCGACCAGATGCTCGACAAACTCGTACACGAGCTCGACATGGACAGCCACGACGTGCTGCGTGTGCCGAGCCTGCTCGACCTGTCGTCGCTGTGGCAGGTGTACGGGGAGGTCGACCGGCCCACGCTCAAGGAGCGGCCGTTCGTGCCCGCCACCCACCCGCGCTTCGTCGAGGGCGAGGTGCCGCGAAGCGTCTTCGCGACCCTGCGAGACGGCGACGTGCTCGTGCACCACCCGTACCACTCGTTCTCGACGAGCGTGCAGCGCTTCATCGAGCAGGCCGCCGCCGACCCGAACGTCCTCGCCATCAAGCAGACCCTGTACCGCACCAGCGGCGACTCCCCGATCGTCGACGCGCTCGTCGAGGCGGCCGCCGCGGGCAAACAGGTGGTGGTGCTGGTCGAGGTCAAGGCCCGCTTCGACGAGCAGGCCAACATCGGCTGGGCACGCACCCTGGAGCGCGCCGGCTGCCACGTCGTGTACGGCCTCGTGGGCCTCAAGACGCACTGCAAGACCGCGCTCGTGGTGCGCCAGGAGGGCAACCAGATCCGGCGGTACTGCCACATCGGCACCGGCAACTACCACCCGAAGACCGCCAGGCTGTACGAGGACTACGGGATGCTCACGGCCGACCCCGAGGTGGGCGCCGACGTCACCGACCTGTTCAACGTACTCACCGGCTACAGCCGGCAGACCGCGTACCGGCGACTGCTGGCCGCGCCGCACGGCGTGCGCAGCGGCATCATCGAACGGATCGAGCGCGAAATCGAACACACCCGGGCCGGTGGGCAGGGCCTGGTGCAGATCAAGGTGAACTCGCTCGTCGACGAGGGCGTCACCGACGCGCTGTACCGTGCCTCCCAGGCCGGCGTGCAAGTCGACCTCATGATCCGGGGCATGTGCACGCTGCGGCCGGGCGTACCAGGGCTGTCCGACAACATCCGCGTGCGGTCGATCCTCGGCCGGTTCCTTGAGCACTCCCGGGTCTTCCGCTTCGGCAACAACGGATCCACGGAATTCTGGATCGGCTCGGCAGACCTCATGCACCGCAACCTCGACCGCCGCGTCGAGGCGCTGGTGCAGGTCACCGATCCGGAGGCGCGCGCCGAACTCGACAGGGTCCTGGCCCTCTCGATGAGCGACGAGACCGAGTCGTTCGAGCTGCACCCGGACGGCACCTGGACGCGCCGCCGGTCGTCCGACAACCAGCCTCTCGTCAATCTCCAGGAGGCGTTGCTCCGGCGCATTGTCGGCGTCTCCGGTAAGTAGGCTGACCAGATGCTGGAGGAGGAACGCAAATACGAGGTGGACGTCCGGTTCAGGGTGCCGGACCTGTCCGACTGCCTGCCCGCGGGCGGCCAGGTGGTAGAGCAGTCGCCGGTCACGCTGACCGCGACGTACTACGACACGCCCGACCTGCGCCTCGCTCGGGCGGGTGTGTCATTGCGGCACCGCCGCGGCGATGCCGAGCCGTGGACGGTCAAGCTGCCGGCCGACGCGCCCGGCATACGGCACGAGATTTCCCGGGGCGGTGACCCTGGCACCCCGCCGGCCGATCTGGTCGCGCTCGTGACCGCGTACACGCGCGGCGCTGAGCTGGTCGCGGCCGCCGTCGTGCGCACGGTGCGGCGGGCGTACGACCTGCGGGACGACGACGGTCAGACGTTGGCGGAGCTGGCCGACGACGCGGTGTCGGTGCTCGACGGCCGCCGGGTGCGCCTGAAGTTCCGCGAGATCGAGGTGGAGCGCAAGGCGGGCGGGCGCAAGCTCCTCGACCGGGTCGACGAGGCACTGTGCGACGCGGGCGCGGTCGCCGGCGGGTTCGTGCCGAAGAACATCCGCGCGCTCGGCGAGACCGCCACGGCACCCCCTGATCTCGTGGCGCCGACCGACCTGCGGCGCAAGCCAAGCGCCGGTGATGTGGTGACCGCGGCGATCCGCCGGGGCGCCGGCCGCCTTCTCGCGCACGACCCGCTGGTGCGCCTGCGCGCACCGGTAGGCGACAACGACACCGCCGTGCACCAGATGCGGGTGGGCTGCCGGCGGCTGCGCAGCGACCTGCGCACGTTCGGCCCGCTCGTCGACAAGGCGTGGGCCAAGCCGCTGCGCGACGAACTGGGCTGGATCGCGGGCGTGCTGGGCGAGGCCCGCGACGCCGAGGTGCTTCGTGCCCGGCTACGCCGCACAGCCGAGAGTGACCCGCTCAGCCCGCCGGACGAGGCAGCCATCGCCCACATCGACGAGGCGCTTGCCGCCCGGCACGAGGAGGCGCTTGCCGCGCTCGACGAGGCGCTGCGCTCCGACCGGTACGTCAAGCTGGTCGACGACCTGGTCGCGGCGACCATCGCGCCGCGGTTGACGGCGCAGGCCGAGGGCCGGGCCACCGACGTGCTGCCCCGTCTCGTGTCCCGACCGTGGCACCAGTTGGCGTACGGCGCCAAGGGTGTAGACGGCGCGGCCGACCTCGACCCGAACGCGCCCGACGAGAAGTGGCACGCGGTGCGCATCAACGGCAAGAAGGCCCGGTACGCCGTCGAGGCGGTCGCGGGCGTGCTCGGTGGCGCGGCAACTGACCTGGGCAAGGCGCTGGCCGGCGTGCAGGACCTGCTCGGCGAGCACCAGGACGCCGCCACGGCCGCGGACACCTGGCTCGACATCGCGGCCGCTTCCCCCGACGATCACGCCCTCGCGGTCACCGCCGGGCGGCTCTTCGAACGCGAGCGCGCCGCCATCCGCACGGTGCGCGCCGAGTTCCCGGAGGCGTGGCGCAAGGCCGCCAAGCCCAGGAAGACCGCTTGGCTGCCGTAGGGCTCGTCCGGGCGGCTGGCGGCGTGGTCTGGCGGCCGGTGGGAGGGCGCGTCGAGGTATGCCTGGTCCACCGGCCGCGGTACGACGATTGGTCGCTGCCCAAGGGCAAGCTCAACAGCCGCGAGCATCCGCTGGCCGCCGCCGTGCGCGAGGTCGACGAGGAGACCGGAGTACGCGGGCAGCCGCAGCTCCGCCTGCCGTCGGTGCGGTACTGGCGCAACGGCCTGCCGAAGGTCGTCGACTACTGGGCGATGCGCGCCCTCGCGGTGCCCGAGTTCGTCCCCAACACGGAGGTCGACGGGGTGCGCTGGCTGAGCCCGTCAGCCGCGACGCGCACCGTCACGTACGCGCACGACGCCCAGGTGCTGCGGCACTTCGCCGGCCTGCCACGGGTGACGTGCGTGCTGGCGCTCGTGCGGCACGCACTGGCCGGCAAGCGGGGGACCTGGTCCGGCCCGGACGCCGCCCGGCCGCTCGACGCCGCGGGCCGGGCACAGGCGCACGCCCTCGCGCCGTTGCTCGCTTTCGGGGAGCCCCGGCGGCTCGTCTCCGCGTCGGTACGCCGCTGCCGCCAGACCCTCGACCCGCTGGCCGCCCTGTCCGACCTGCCGATCGAGGTGGACTCCCGCTTTGACGAGCCGCGTCCGGGGCAGGACCCGGCGGCGGTGACGGCCGGAGCGGCGGCACGGCTGCGGGAACTGGCCAGCAGCGGCATGCCGGCCGTGGTGTGCAGCCAGGGCAAGGTCATCCCGCAGGCACTCGCCGGGCTGGCCGGTATCGGCTCGGCGAAGGCGTGGACCACACCGAAGGGCACCGGATGGCTGCTGGCTTTCGCCGGCCCGCACCTGATCGCGGCCGACCGCCTCGTTCCACAGACTTAGCCGCTCGCTCCTGAAAGGGATCAGCTCCGCGTCCTGGTGGTCGACGACCAAGCCCTGGTGCGCGACGGCTTCAGCGTCATCCTGGGCGCCCAACCGGACATCGCGGTGGTCGGGGAGGCCGGCGACGGCGAAGAGGCCGTCTCGGCGGCGCTGGCGCTGCGCCCCGGCGTGGTGCCGATGGGCGTGCGTATACCGAGGTCCTCCAACGCCTCACCGCGGCGGTCGACGCCGACATCACCGACGTGCGCGCGCAGCCCGGCGTCGCCAACATCACCACGCCCAAAGCCGCGGAAGACGACCAGCGCTCAGGTGGCAGATCACGCTCGACTCCGCCGAGGCGGCGCAGGGCACGGGTTCCTCGCACGCGTCGCGCGTGGCGTGCTGCGACGGCTCGGTGTCACAAACCTGACGGTGCCGGTGCTGGTATCCGCGATAGCGTTCGGATTCTCAGCGGACTACGAGGTGTTCCTGGTATCGCGCATCCCGCGTGCTCGTCGAGATGTTCGCCGGTTTCCTCACGGCCGGATTCGCACCGGCACAGGCGATCGGGCTCGGCCTCGTGCTGGCGGTCACGCTGGACGCCACGGTGGTACGGATGTTGCTCGCGCCGGCGACCATGATGCTCCTGAACCGGTACAACCGGTGGACGCCGGAACCGTTGCGGCGCGCGCACACCCGCATCGGCTTGCGGGAAGAGGAGCACGTACTCGTTGGCTAGACAGTCGTTGGGCAGACGCGAAGAGGGGCACCCGGGTGGGCGCCCCTCTTCGTGCGTACCGTTGTGTCAGCGGCGCGGCGCGGTCTTCTTCGCCGGCGCCTTCTTGGCGGGGGCCTTCTTCGCGGCCGCCGTCGCACGCGCGGTGGTGGTCTTCGCCGCGCGGGTGGTCTTGGCTGCGGTCGCCTTCTTGGCGGCCGGAGCGGCCTTCTTGGTCGCCGTCGCCTTTGCGGGCGCGGCCTTCTTCGTAGCCGTCGTCGCCTTGGCGGCGGCCGACTTCGTGGCACCGGTGGTCTTCTTGGCGGCAGCGGCCTTCGGCACCCGGCCGCTGGCCACCATCTCCTTGAAGCCAGCGCCGGCGCGGAACGCCGGAACCGACGTCTTCTTCACCTTCACCGCTTCACCGGTGCGTGGGTTGCGGGCTGTTCGGGCACCGCGGACACGCTTCTCGAAGACACCGAAACCAGTGATGGCCACCCGGTCGCCCTTGGTGACCGCCTGCTGGACCTCCGCGAGAACCGCGTCCAGCGCCGCCGTCGCCGCCTTCTTGTCCCCCAAGCGGGCGGCGAGCGCCTCGATGAGCTCGGCCTTGTTCACGACTTCCCTCCCGTACCTAGCTTTTGGACTCAACGCGAGCCATTCTGCGCGCACGGTATGCCCTTTGACCACTAGATACAAACATCCGCAGAAAAAAAGTCGTTGTGTCGTAACGGATTCGCCCCTGCCGGATGATCCGGCAGGGGCGAAAACGGCTAGAGCACTACACCCAGCGGCTAGCCGACCACTGGCAGGAACGGCAGCCTGCGCTCCTCGTAAGCGGTGATGGCGTCCTCGTTCCTGAGCGTCAGTCCAATGTCATCAAGCCCCTCGAGCAGGCGCCAGCGGCTGAAATCGTCGAGGGGGAAGGACCAAACGGCTGTGCTGGCCGGGAGTTCGGCGCGCACCTCGCGAGCCGTCAGGTCGACCGTCACCTGTGCGGTTGGGTCGCTCTCGACCAGATCCCACAGGGCTTCCACCGCCTTCAGCTCCAACTCCACCGGCAGCAGGCCCTCCTTCAGGGCGTTGCCGCGGAAGATGTCGCCGAAGCGCGGCGCGATGACCGCGCGGAAACCGTAGTCCCGCAGGGCCCAGACGGCGTGCTCGCGCGACGAGCCGGTGCCGAACTCGGTGCCCGCCACGAGGATCGAGGCACCCGCGAACGCCGGGTTGTTGAACACGAAAGCCGGATCTTCCCGCCACGCGCTGAAGAGCCCGTCGGCGAACCCGGTGCGGGTCACCCGCTTCAGGTACACCGCCGGGATGATCTGGTCGGTATCCACGTTGGACCGGCGCAGCGGGATCGCTGTGCCGGTGTGCACGGTGAACTTCTCCATGTCTGTCAGCCTCAGTTCAGGTCGGCGGGAGCGGCGAGGTGGCCCAGCACGGCGGTGGCAGCGGCCACCGTCGGCGACACCAGATGGGTACGCCCGCCGCGGCCCTGGCGGCCCTCGAAGTTGCGGTTGGAGGTCGACGCCGAACGCTCGCCCGGCTTGAGGGTGTCGGGGTTCATGCCAAGACACATGGAGCAGCCGGCGAACCGCCACTCGGCGCCCGCGTCCCTGAAGACCTTGTCGAGTCCTTCCTGCTCGGCCGCTTCGCGCACCACGGCGGAACCGGGCACGACGAGCATGCGTACCCCGTCGGCGACATGGTGGCCCCGCAACACTTCCGCGGCCGCGCGCAGATCTTCCAGCCGGCCGTTGGTGCACGAGCCCACGAACACCACGTCCACCTCGATGTCGCGCAGCGCGGTGCCGGGCTGGAGATCCATGTACTGCAGCGCGCGCTCGGCGGCGGCCCGCTCGCCCTCGTCGACGATCTCCTCCGGGTTCGGCACGCGACCGTTGAGCGCAGCGCCCTGGCCCGGATTCGTACCCCACGTCACGAACGGGCTTATCTGCGTAGCGTCGAGGATGACCTCAGTGTCGAATGTGGCGCCATCGTCGGTCGTGAGACCGCGCCAGTACTCCACCGCGGCGTCCCACGCCTCACCCTTGGGCGCGTGCTCGCGACCCTTCAGGTACGCGAACGTGGTCTCGTCCGGCGCGATCATGCCGGCCTTGGCACCCCACTCGATGGACATGTTGCAGATGGTCATCCGGCCCTCCATGGAGAGCTTGCGGATGGCCTCGCCGCGGTACTCCACGATGTGGCCGCGCCCGCCACCGGTGCCCACCTGTGCGATGAGGGCGAGCACGAGGTCCTTCGCGGTCACGCCCGGGCCCAGCTCGCCGGTCACCGTCACGGCCATCATCTTCGGCCGGGACTGCGGCAGCGTCTGCGTCGCCAGCACGTGCTCGACCTCGCTGGTGCCGATGCCGAACGCGAGCGCGCCGAAAGCGCCGTGCGTGGAGGTGTGTGAATCGCCGCACACGATGGTCAGACCAGGCTGGGTGAGCCCCAGCTGCGGCCCGATCACGTGCACGATCCCCTGCTGCTCGTGACCCAACGAGTGCAGCTTGACCCCGAACTCGGCGCAGTTGCGGCGCAGCGTCTCGATCTGCGTCCGCGACGTCGGGTCGGCGATCGTCAGCAGGTCGCCCCGGCGGCTGTTGAAAGCCGGGTCGGCGTATCCCGTCGGCGTGTTGTGATCCTCGGTCGCGAGCGTCAGGTCCGTGCGCCGCACCTGGCGCCCCGCCATCCGCAGGCCGTCGAACGCCTGCGGGCTGGTCACCTCGTGCAGCAGGTGAAGGTCGATGAACAACAGATCCGGCTCGCCCTCGGCAGATCGCACCACGTGGGCGTCCCAGACCTTCTCGGCCAGGGTCCTTGGTTTGGCAGTGTCTCCCACCATCTGGACATCCTAAATTCTGGGAGGTATGTTTCGGCTTGTGGGACACAGTATGAGCGGTGTCGGCGTTCTCGACAAGGCGGTGGTCATCCTCGCGGCCTGCGTAGATGGCGCGAGCCTGGCCGAATTGGTGGACCGGACGAAGCTTCCGCGAGCCACCGCACACCGCCTGGCACAGGCTCTTGAGATCCACCGAATGCTGGTACGGGACACCCAGGGACGGTGGCGTCCGGGCCCGCGCCTCGGTGAGCTTGCCAACGCCGCACCCGACGTCCTGCTGACCGCCGCCGAGCCGCTTCTCGCCGCACTGCGGGACGCCACGGGCGAAAGCGCCCAGTTGTACCTGCGTCGCGCCGACGAACGCGTCTGCGTGGCCGCCGCCGAACGCGCGAGCGGCCTGCGCGACACCGTTCCCGTCGGCTCGGTACTGCCCATGACCGCCGGCTCCGCCGCGCAGATCCTGCTCGCGTGGGAGCCGCCGGAGGCCGTGATGCCGCTGCTCCCCCGCTGCAAGTTCACCGGCCGCACACTGGCCGAGGTGCGGCGGCGTGGTTGGGCGCAAAGCGTTGCCGAGCGCGAGCCCGGTGTGGCAAGCGTCTCCGCCCCGATCCGCGACCGGACAGGCCGGGTGATCGCCTCGGTAAGCGTCTCCGGCCCCATCGAACGCCTCGGCCGCCGCCCCGGCGACCGCCACGCCATGGCGGTAGTAAGAGCCGGCCAACGCCTAAGCGGCCTCTAACTCCGCCCCGCATCGCCCACCCCGCATCGCGCCCACCCCACCCCGCCGCACCGCACGCCGCATCGCCCGCGTGGCCCGCACCGCCCGCGTCGCGGCGCGGCGCGCCGTCTCCCCCGTCGATCAAGGGCGAACGCACGTGGTTGGATCTCTTTTCCACGTGCGTTCGCCCTTGATCGATGCGAACGCCCTTGATCGACGGTCCCTACGCCTCACACGCTGCGTCGCGCCATTGCCCGCCTCACACGCTGCGTCGCGCCATTGCCCGCCTCACACGCTGCGTCGCGCCATTGCCCGCCTCACACGCTGCGTCGCGCCATTGCCCGCCTCACACGCTGCGTCGCGCCATTGCCCGCCTCACACGCTGCGTCGCGCCATTGCCCGCCTCACACGCTGCGTCGCGCCATTGCTTGCGCACCGTCGGGTTAGGCCGCCGCGCGGACGCGAGCCGACACGGCCGCGCCACTGCGCGCGAGTCCCGCATTGCGCACCAGGCGGAGCGCCGCAGGGTGGCCGCCGACGGCGCCGCAGCGTCCGCCGATCAAGGAGATCTGCATGGATCAAGGGCAAACGCACGCGGAAAAGAGATCCAACCACGTGCATTTGCCCTTGATCGACGGAGAGGGCGCGAGGTCCGCGCGGCGTCGCGACCCCCGGCGCGGGCGCGCGGCGCAAGCGAGCGCGCGGCAACCCGCGCATGGCAACCACGTGGGCGCGACACAACCGCGGTGCAGGCCTGGGGTATCACGAGCCGGCTAACACAAAGGGCCCGCAGCTGCGCTGCGGGCCTTGCGTCTGTAGCCCCGATGGGATTCGAACCCACGCTACCGCCTTGAGAGGGCGGCGTCCTAGGCCGCTAGACGACGGGGCCAGGACTTTCCTTGTCGCCCTTGCGAGCAACGGTGCTGAACTCTACCAGAGACCAGCTCCGGCGCCTTCGCAGGCGCCGGCCGCTGGGGTACCAGGACTCGAACCTAGACTAACTGAACCAGAATCAGTTGGGCTGCCAATTACCCCATACCCCAATGTGGCACGAACCGTGAGGACCGCGCCGCTCACGAACTTTACCCGACCGTCCGAAGCCCGCCAAATCGGCTCGCACTCAGTCGAGCGCGAGCACCGGGTTGGCCAGCTCGCCGATGCCCTCGATCCGCACGGTCACCGTGTCGCCGGCCGTCAGGGGGCTGACGCCGGCCGGTGTGCCGGTGAGCAGGACGTCGCCGGGCAGCAGGGTCATGACGTGCGACACGTACGAGATGAGGGTCGGCACGTCGAAGACCATGTCTTTGGTGCGGCCGAGTTGGCGGACCTCCTCGCCGACCTCGCACCGCACCTCGAGGTCGCTGACGTCGAGGTCGGTGACGATCCAGGGGCCCAACGGGCAGAACGAGTCGAAGCCCTTGGCGCGGGTCCACTGGCCGTCGGTGCGCTGCAGGTCGCGGGCGGTCACGTCGTTGGCGCAGGCGTACCCGAAAATGGCCCGCTCTGCCCCGGCGCGGTCGACGCGCCTCGCACCCGGCGGGCCGATGATGACCGCGAGCTCGGCCTCGTGCTCGACCTGCTTCGACTGTGGCGGCAGCTTGACCGCGTCGCGTGGGCCGACCACGGAGGTCGACGGCTTGAGGAAGATCAGCGGCTCTTTGGGCACCTCGGCGCCGTGTTCCGCGGCGTGGTCGGCGTAGTTGCGCCCCACGCACACCACCTTGCTCGGCAGGATCGGTGAGAGGAGGCGCACGTCGGCGAGGGCCCACCGCTCGCCGGTGAACGAGATCTGCCCGAACGGGTGTCCGTCGATGCCGGCGACGGTCAGGCCGCCCGCGTCGCCTTCGACGATTCCGAAGGACATCCCACCAGCGTGAACGAAACGAGCGATACGCACAGCCTCAACCTACCCTGGGGCCGTGAGGTACCTGGACGCGACGCAGTGGCGCGCGAGGCGGGCGGCGCACGAGCGCCGGGTCGACGCCTGGCTGGCTCCGCATCTGGCGCGCCGGCAGGCGGGGGTGAAGCACCCTGTCGAGGACTTCCTGTTCACGTACTACTCGTTCCGGCCCGCGCAGCTGCGGCGGTGGCATCCGGGCGCCGGCGTGGTGCTGCGGGACGGTCTGCCTGACCGCGACTACGTCGCGGTCGACGGCGGCGTGACGTTGGACACGGCAGCCGCCGCGAAACGCTCACTGGAATGGATCCACACGCTCCTTTCGCGTACCGCCTCGCGGCCGCCCCAGTTCGGCTGCTTCGGCATGCACGAGTGGGCCATGGTGTACCGGACGGACAGCGTGCGCCACGACCAGGTGAGCCTGCGGCTGTCTCCCGCGCAGACCGACCGGGTGGTCGAGGAGAACCGGGTGCGGTGCAGCCACTTCGACGCGTTCCGGTTCTTCACGCCGGCCGCCCGCCCGATCAACCTGCTCCAGCCCACCCGCGAATCGCAGCACGACAACGAGCAGCCGGGCTGCCTGCACGCCAACATGGATCTCTACAAGTGGGCGTACAAGCTGTCTCCGCTGGTGCCGAGCGAGCTGGTGGCGGACGCGTTCGCGCTGGCGCGAGACATCCGGGCGCTGGACATGCGGGCCAGCCCGTACGACCTCGCGGATCTGGGCTACGCGCCGGTGCGGGTGGAGACGCCGGAGGGCAGGGCCGAGTACGCGGCCGCACAACGCGCCTTCGCGGTGCGTGCCGCCCCGATCCGGGAGCGGCTGATCGAGGCGGTCAGTCCACTGACAAAGGTCAGTCCACTCGCCGGTTCCGTTTGATCTCGGAGCGGCGGCGTTTCTCGTCGAGGCGCCGCTGCTTGGCCGCGCGGCTCGGCTTGGTTGGCCGGCGCGCGGGTGGCGGCGGCGCGATGGCCTCGCGGAGCAGGGCCGCCAGTCGGGCCTGAGCGGCCTCCCGGTTGCGCAGCTGCGACCGGTGCTCTGAGGCGGCGATCGTGATGATGCCGTCGATGAGCCGGCCGGCGAGCCGTTCCAGCGCCCGTTCGCGCAGTCGCTCCGGCAACGCTTGCGACGACGCGAGGTCGTACGACAGTTCCACGCGCGAGTCGGTGGTGTTCACGCCCTGCCCACCGGGCCCGCTGGAACGCGAGAACCGCCAGCTCAGTTCGGCCTCCGGGATCGTGATCCCGGTCCGGATCGTCAGGTCCGCCACGCACCTAGTTAAGCGCGTTCACCGCGCGGGCGATGACCAGGATGACGATGAGGAAGGACACGCACGACTGCACCATCATCGCCACCTTGGCCCAGCGGGCCAGCGGAAGCGTGTCTGTGGGGCTGAACGCCGTCGAGTTGGTGAACGCCAGGTACAGGTAGTCGATGAAGACCGGGCGCCATTCGGAGTGCGCCAGGTCGTCCAGGGTCATCTGGGGAAACAGGAAGTCGGGGTGCACGCGCCGGGCGTTCGCACGCGAGGCCGGGCCGCCGCGGTCGAGCAGCCAGTACCAGAGGGCGAACACCATCATGTTGGTGAGCCAGATGACGGCGCCGCTCAGCAGCACCTCGCTCGGTTTGCCGGCGTCACCACCGCGGGCCAGCACGACGACGAGCCGGGCGGTGGACCACACGACGGCCACGGTGGCGACCGCGACCAGCGCCAGGCTGGCGAAGTGCAGCGCCGACGACTCGCGGTCCATGCGAAACGGGTTGACCGCGAGCAGTCCGAGCAGGAGCGCCAGCTCGATGACGGGCAGCAGCCAACGCGGGTCGAACGCGAGCTGCTGCGGCGTCAGCCATTGCAGGGCGATGGCCGCCGCGATGGCGAACGCCACCGGCCAGCGGTGCTCAGCCTGGTGTGGGCGCCGCCACGCGGGTTGGGTCACCTATCCATTGTGGTCCGACTACAGCGGAGAAACAGCAGGTGGCGGCGTGTCGTCGGTGCGGTCGGTGGCTGGCAGCCACAGGACGAACGTGCTCCCGACGCCCAGCGACGAGAACACCGCCACGTGACCGCCGTGCGATTCGGTGATTTGCCGCACGATCGCGAGGCCCAGTCCGGTGCGCCGGTCGAGCTGGGAGCCGGCGCGCCAGAACCGGTCGAACACCCGCGCGTGATCGTCGGGCGCGATACCCGGGCCCTGGTCGGCCACGCCCACCCACAGCCACCCGCCGGCCCGCCCAGCCCCAACCGTCACCCTGCCCCCGCCCGGTGACAGCCGCACCGCGTTCGACAGCAGGTTGCCCACTGAGCGGCGGAGCGCGTCGTGGTCGCCGATCAGCCACAGGTCCGACTGACGCACGCTGTACTCGATAACGACCGCACGCTCGGCGGCGATGGCGGTGAAGTCCTCGCCCGCCTCGCGGGCGACCGCCCCCAGCTCCACGTCGCTGTCGGCGAGGGCGTCCGCGTTGCGGCGCGCGGTGGCGAGCAGGTCCTCGACGAGCCGTGTCATCCGCGTGGTGGCCCGGTCGATCACGGCGACGGCCCGCGCCCGCTCGGCGTCGGTGGCGTCCGGGGCGTCCATGAGCGACGCGTCGAGGTTGGCCCGAATGATCGCCAGCGGGCTGCGCAGCTCGTGCGAGGCGTCGTCGATGAGCTGGCGCTGCGCCTGGAACGCGCCGTCGAGGCGGTCGAGCATCGAGTCGATGGTGTCGCCGAGTTCGCGTAGCTCGTCGCGGTACCCGTCGAGCCGGATGCGCCGCGACAGGTCGGTGGCCTGGATCTCCCGTGCGGTGCGGGCGATCGCGCCCACCGGCCGCAGGGCACGCCCGGACAGCACCCACCCGATGCCGAGGCTGGCGAGGAAGAGCCCGCCCATCGCGATCAGCGAGTAGTTGCGCAGCGTCTCCAGGGTACTGAAGTTGACCGCGGACTCGATCTCGTCGACCTCGGCGACCGTCATCGTGCCGACGGTGCGGCCGTGCTTGACGATGTCTGCCTCGTACTCCTTCGTGATCGGCTTCGGGTCGGTGGCGCGCTCGACGGCCACGTAGGTCACCGCGAGCCCGGCACCGGCCAGCGCGAACAGCAGTGTGGAGTACAGCACGGTGAGCCGGAACCTGATGGACTGTACGAAGCGCTTCATGCTGTCTCCCGCAGGCGGTACCCGCGTCCAACCACCGTTTCGATGGCCTCGCCGCCGAGCTTGCGCCGCAGCGTACCCACGGTCACCCGCACGGTCTGCGTGAACGGGTCGGCGTTTTCGTCCCAGACGTGCTCCAGCAGTTCCTCGGCGGAGACCACGTGCCCGGGGCGGGTCATCAGGTACTCCAGCACCCCGAACTCCTTCGGCGTCAGGTGCAGCGGCGCGCCGTCCCGGCTGGCCTCGTGCCGTGACACGTCGAGCTGGAGCGGCCCGACGCGCAACACAGCGGTGCCGCCGTTGGTGTCGCGCCGCAGCAGCGCCCGTACCCGGGCCAGCAGCTCCGCCAGCGCGAACGGCTTGACGAGGTAGTCGTCGGCGCCCTCGTCGAGCCCTCGAACCCGGTCGTGCAGCGCGCCACGCGCGGTGAGCATCAGCACGCGCAGCTCCGCGCCGCCCTCGACGGGTACCTCGCCGTGGCGGATGGCGCGGCAGACGTCGAATCCGTTCGCGTCTGGCAGGTTGATGTCGAGCAGCATCAGGTCGTACCCGTTGACGCCCAGCCGCTCGTACGCCTGCGCCGCGTCCATGGCGACGTCGACCGCGTACCCGGCGCGGACCAGGCCGAGGCGCAGGGCCTCGGCCAGGTCCTCCTCGTCCTCTACCACCAGTAGCCGCATGTCAGAACGCTAACCGCCGTCGCGGATGATCCGCTCAGCCGCCTGCTGGGCGCGCTCGATCGGGATCGCGAAACCGATGCCGATGTTCCCGCTGCCCTCCAGCGTGGCGATCGCCGTGTTGACGCCGATCACCTCGCCTTGGGCGTTGACGAGCGGTCCGCCCGAGTTGCCCGGGTTGATGGACGCGTCGGTCTGGATGGCGCTCTGCCGGGCCCCGGTGTCGCCGAGCCGTACCCGCCGGTCGAGCGCGCTGACAATGCCGGCGGTGACGGTGCCGGAGAGGCCGAGCGGCGACCCGACGGCGAGCACTGGTTCGCCGACGTCGGTGGCGCCCGCCTGGACGAGCGCGAGCGGTCGCAGGGCGCTTGTCGGTGTGACCCGGAGCACCGCGATGTCGCTGTCCGGGTCGCGCCCGACCACCTCGGCCGGCAACCGCCGCCCGTCCTGCCCGACGACGCTCACGTTGCCGCCGCCCGCCACCACATGGTTGTTGGTGATGATGTGCCCCTGGTCGTCGACCACGAACCCGGATCCGCCGGCGTTGCCGACCCGGACGGAGACCACGCCGGGCAGGGCGATGGCCGCGGCGCCGACCAGATCACTGGGCACGGCATTGGATGTGGGCGGCGCCGTGGACGCGCCTGCCGCCTCCGGCGGCGGCGGAGGATCGGCCACCCACCCGCCGGCGACGGCTCCGGACGCCGCCGACACCCCCACCAGCGCGAGGCCCGCGAGCAACATGCGGGGCCATCGGGTACCGCCTGCCGGCGGCGCGTCGACCGGTGCCGTGGCTGGGCGGGGCACGGCCCACGGGTCCAGCTCCGGGGAGATGAACCCGGGGCCGCGCGGGTGCCCGAGTCCTTGTGGCGCAGTCATCTGACGTCCCTCCATCATGGAATCCGCGCGAACCAGAACATCGACGCGGCCGCCGCCAGCAGAGCGAGGATCAGGCCGAGACCGATGAACCGGGCCGACACGTCCTGCCGCTCGGTGGTGAAGCCGACCGAGCTGCCGATGTCCTCGTATACGGCGCGCAACTCGTCGTTGCTGGCCGCCTCGTGGTACCCGCCGCCGGTTTCCTGCGCGACGGCCTGGAGCGTCTCGCCGTCCACCGGCACAGACAGCGAGCGGCCACCGCCCTGGATGACGCCGGACGCCGTACCGAACGCGATCGTGTCGACCGGCACCCCGGCGGCCACCAGGTCGGCGGACGCCTCCCCGGGGTCGCGCCCGGCGGTGTTGGCGCCGTCGGAGAGCAGCACCACCCGTGCCGGCGGCGTGTCTTCGGCGGCCTCCGCGTCGACTGTCTGGATGCTCTGCAGCGCCGTCGTCATGGCGTCGCCGATCGCCGTGCCCTGCCGGCCGGTGCCGCCCTGGTCGAGGCGGTCGATGCCGGCATCGAGGGCGGCACGGTCGGTGGTCGGCGCCACGTACACGGACGCGTCGCCCGCGAACGCGACCAGCCCGACGTTGAACTCCTCCGGCAGCCCGTCGACGAACTCCAGCGCCGCCTCCTTGGCCGCACCGAGGCGGTCCGGCGACACGTCGGTGGCGAGCATCGACATCGACACGTCCACCGCCACGACCACGGTGGCCCGCTCGCGTGGCACCTTCACCTCGTCGGTCGGCCGGGCGAACCCGACCACGAGCAGCGCCATCATCGCCAGGAACAGGCTGGCCGGCACGTGCCGGCGCCAGCCCGGACGCTTTGGCGCCACCCGGTCGAGCAGGCGCAGGTTGGTGAAGCGCACCGCGTACCGGCTGCGCCGCCGTTGCATGACCAGGTACCCGGCGGCGAGCAGCGCCACCCCGAGCAGCAGCCACAGCCGTATCGGACTTTCGAAACTCATGCGGGGCCCCCGCGGATTTGTGGAGCGTAGCGGAGCAAATTCGTGGGGTGGTTCACGCTGCACCTCCCGGTTGTCGGGCCGCCATGGCGAGGCGGCGCTGGGCGTACACGTGCCGGACGATGTCCGCGACCCAGTCGCGGTCGGTGCACAGCGGCAGGTGGTGCGCGCCGGTGCGGCGCAGCGATCGCCGCACGATGTCGCGCTGAGCCGTGGCCGCGGCCTGGTACTTCTCGCGCAGCCGCCGGCTGCTGGTCGATACCTCGCGCCGCTGCCCGCTCTCCGGGTCGACCAGCGTGATGAGGCCGACGTCCGGCAGTTCCAGCTCGCGCGGGTCGGTTACTTCGACCGCCAACACCTGGTGCCGGACGGCGAGCCGTCGCAGGTCGGCCTCCCACTCCGGGCGGTCATCGCGGTCGTTCTCCGGCAGTCCGTCCAGGAAGTCGGACACCACGACCACAAGGCCCCGCCGCGGCGCCGACCGTGCCAGACCCGCGAGCGCCTCACCCAACGCGTGGGGTTGCGCTCCGGCTGCCGCCCTGGGTACCGCCAAGAGCGTGCGCAGCAGTCCGAGCAGGTGCGTGCGTCCGGTCCTTGCCGGGTACCGCCGCACGCCGTCCATGCCCAGCACGTGCGCGCCGAGCCGGTTGCCGGCGCCCGCGGTGAGGAAGCCCACCGCTGCCGTCGCGGCGACCGCCAGCTCCCGCTTCTCCACGTCGGCCGTGCCGAAGTCCATGCTGGGCGTGGCGTCGACGAGCAGCCAGGTGGTCAGCTCCCGGTCGGCGTCGACCTCACGCACGTGCGGCACGGCGGTCCGGGCGGTGACCGCCCAATCCATCCGCCGCACCTCGTCCTCGCCCGGCCGGTACTCCCGGCTGCCGGCCAGTTCGCTGCCCGCGCCCGGTAGCAGGCCGAGGTACTGGCCGTGCAGCAGCCCATCGAGGCGCCGGGTGATGGTCAGCTCCAGCCGCCGCAGCCGGCGCTCCGGCGCGAGCTGATGAACTGTGGCGTATCCCTCGTTCATGCGGGGTCCCCCCGGAAGGGTGAGCGCGGCGAGCGCTTTCGTGGGGTGCTCATGCCGCTTGTTCCGCCTGGTGGGGGGCGATCTGCGGCGGCGGCACCGCCTCGACCAGCCGGCGCACCACGTCTTCCTGCACCACGCCGTCGGCCACCGCGTCGAACGACAGCACCAGCCGGTGCGCCAGCACGTCGACGGCGAGGTCGGTGATGTCGTTCGGCAGCACGTACTCCCGGCCCCGCAACAGCGCCAGCGCGCGTGCGGCTGCCACCAGGCCGAGCGTGGCCCGCGGGCTCGCGCCGTACGCGAGGCGGGACTTGAGGTCACCCGCGCCGAACCGAGCAGGATCACGCGTCGCAACGACAAGCCGCACCACGTACTCGGCGAGCGCGTGGTGCACGAACACACCGCGGGCCAGTTCCTGCAGCACGGTGAGGCGCTGCGGGTTGAGCACCGTGCGCGGTTCCGGCCGCGAGGTGCCCATCCGGTACAGGATGCCCAGCTCCTCCTCGTCCGTCGGGTAGCCCACGACGATCTTCATGAGGAACCGGTCGCGCTGCGCCTCCGGAAGCTGGTACACGCCCTCGGACTCGATCGGGTTCTGGGTCGCGAGCACCAGGAACGGATCAGGCACCGGGTACGAGCGGCCACCGATGGAGACCTGGCGCTCGGCCATCGCCTCCAGCAAGGCCGACTGCACCTTCGCCGGCGCCCGGTTGATCTCGTCCGCCAGTACCAGGTTGGCCATGATCGGCCCTAGCTCGACGTCGAAGTTCTCCTTCGACGCACGGTATATCCGGGTGCCGACGATGTCGGACGGCACCAGGTCGGGCGTGAACTGGATCCGGTTGAACGTGCCGCCAACCGCGGTCGCGAGGGTCTGCGCGGCGAGCGTCTTCGCCACTCCCGGTACGCCCTCCAGCAGGCAGTGGCCGTCGGCGAGCAGGGCGGTCATCAGCCGTTCGACGAGCCTGTCCTGCCCGACGATGACCCGTTTCACTTCGAAGAGCGCCTGCTCCAGCAGGACGTGTGGCGCCGGCGCTTCGGTTTCGGTGGTGGTCGGTGCGCTCACAGGCTCTCCTCAGACGGCGCGTTCCCGGTGCCGCCGTTCTTCTCTGGACAGTCCTCGTAGACGATCCGCACGTTGGCGTCGTCGCCACGGTTGGCCTCGCTGGCGTACGCAGCACCGCCCGCGATCACCGCGGCGGCCGCCGCGCCGGCGAAGCTGAGCGCGACGATGGCTTTGATCCGCATGCTCATGTCCCCTTCCGCTACTGACGCCCCCCATAAGAGCAACCACCCCCGAAAGCCGGCCGAAGCATTACCTGTGCACCCGTTGTGCCCCCTCCCCCTCCCCCCTCCCCCCTCCCCCCGCCCCCCGCCACCGCCGCCGCACCCACCTCCCCGCCGATCAAGGGCAAACGCACGTGGTTCGATCTCTTTTCCACGTGCGGTTGCCCTTGATCGATGGAGATTTCCTTGATCGCGGGCGGCGGCTGGCGCCCGGTTTCGTACCCTGGGCTGGTGACGAGGGGCCGGGGACGCATCGCGGCGCTGCTTGTCGCGTTCCTGGCCGCCGGCTGTGGCGACGAGCCGTCGAAGCCCGCGCCACCCGCGCCGCCAACGTCTTCGCCAACCGTGACGCCCCCACAGCCGAGCCCTACGCCGCCACCGGAGATCACCCTCGCGTTCGGCGGCGACGTGCACTTCACCGGCCGCACGGCGCGGCTGCTACGCGAGCCCGCAACGGCCTTCGGCGCCACCATCCCGCTGCTGTCCAGTGCGGACCTCGCGATCGTCAACCTGGAGACGGCGGTCACCACGCGCGGCCGGCCAGAGCCGAAGCAGTACCACTTCCGCGCGCCCACGAGCACCTACGCCGCTCTGCGTGGAGCGGGCATCGACGCGGTCTCGCTGGCCAACAACCACGCGCTCGACTATGGACAGGTCGGCCTGCTGGACACATTGGACAGCGCGAAACGCGCGACCTATCCGGTCTTCGGCGCCGGGCGCAATACGACCGAGGCGCACCAGCCGTGGATCACCAACGTGCGCGGCGTGCGGGTGGCGGTGCTGGGGTTCAGCCAGATCCGGATGCTCGCGTCGACCTGGGCCGCGCGCGACGACCGGCCCGGCATCGCGATGGCGTGGAACGTCCAGCGTGCCGTCGCGGCGGTAGCGGCCGCCCGGCGCGACGCCGATCTCGTGATCGTGTTCAACCACTGGGGGCAGGAGGGCAACGAATGCCCTACCTCCGACCAGAAACGGTTCGCCGGGAAGCTCGCCGCGGCGGGCGCCGACATCGTCGTCGGCACGCACGCGCACACGCTCCAGGGCGACGGCTGGCTCGGCGAGACGTATGTGGCGTACGGGCTGGGCAACTTCCTCTGGTACGGCAACTCGGCCAGTACGCAGACAGGGGTGCTGCGGCTGACGGTGCGAGGGCGGCAGGTGGTGCGAAACGAGCTGGTGCCCGCCGTCGTGTCCAGCAGCGGGCAGCCGGTGCCGCTGACCGGGGCGGCCGCCAAGCGCCAGCGTGACCGCTTCGCCGACCTGCGCCGGTGCACCGGCCTATCCGGTCGCTGACGCCACCTGGTCGATCCCGACGCCGCTGACGAGCAGGCGCTCCTTGTTGTTGCCGAGCAGGCGCCGCGTCCAGTCGACGAAGCCGCCGTCGGCGACCTCCACGCCACCCTCGACGTACACCTTGTAGGTGAGGCCGGTGTAGTAGCCGCTGTTGCCTTCCACCGCCTCGTAGGGCAGTTCCGCTGCCAGCGCGGCGAACCGCGGGTCGAGCACCCGCACCCGCACGTCGATCTCACGCGCGCCGGCGGCTCGCAGAGCCTCCACAAGGTACGCCAGGTGCTCGGCGATGTGTGTCCGCTCGAACACCAGATCGCCGGTGTCCCGCCCTCCGGATACCAGTCCCAGCAACGAAAAGTGCGCGCTCGCCCCCTCGAACCGCTGCGCGCGCAGCACCCGCTGGAACGCCGCGAGCCGCACGGCGGTACCCGATCTGGCGTTTTCGCGCAGCAGTGCCTGGCGGCGGCGCGCGACCTCCAACGCGAGGCCGTTTGTGGGGTCCGCCGCGACCTCAGTGCCCCTGATGGTCGTGACGACCTTGTTCTGGTCCACAGTGGCCACCGCCGAGTGGGTGCCGAGCGGCGCGACCGGCGCCAGCGTCACCATCTCCACGTCACCGGACAGTGTGGACAACAGAGCGTCCTCCACCCGGCGCAGGTTGCGGAACGCTGTCCGGCCCAGTTCCGTGAAGCGATCTTCGGTGTACCGCCGGAGCACCTGTGCCGGGGACCGCGCCGATGCCCGGCGCCGCATGACGGCGAGTAGGAGCGTCGTCAGCTCAGCGCCGGAGAGCTTGCCGCCCAGCAGGTCGAGGACGGCTGGGCCGCCGGCCCGATGGAGTAAGGAGTCGAAGGCCATTCCTATCGCTACCACCGGCGGATGGGTGCTCGCTAACACTTTCCCGGCGATGTGTGTGCTACGTCGCAAGCCCTTCCCTCCTCTGCCAGGGCGGGAGGACCATCTCCGGCGGACCTGAGCGGTTCTCAACCCTAGGAGACATCCGTGCAGCACAGAGCTGTGCAGCGACGGGCCTTGCTCGCCGCCAGCGGTCTGGTCGCAGGAGCCGTCGGGCTGGCTGCCCGCCCGACTGCCGCATCCGCCGCCACCGCCACCGCCACCGAACCCATCCCCGAGACCGCGGCCGCCGCCATCCACCGGCTGCTGTCGGGCAACCATCGCTTCATCACGGGCCACTCCCGCCATCCCCACCAGTCCCTCCAGCGCCTGCACGAGCTCGCCGCCGGCCAGGACCCGTTCGTCATCACGCTGGGCTGCGCCGACTCCCGCGTGTCGCCGGAGGTGCTCTTCGACCAGGGCCTCGGCGACATCTTCGACAACCGGGTGGCCGGCAACATCGTCGACGACCTGCTCTTCGGCAGCATCGAGTACGCGGTCGAGCACTTCGCGCCGCCGCTGCTGCTCGTGCTCGGCCACGAGCGGTGCGGCGCTGTTTCGGCGACCGTCGAGGCGATCGAGAGCGGCGGCACAGCCCCCGGTCACATCGGTGCGATCGTCGAGGCGCTCCGGCCGATCGTCACGCCCGTTCTGGATCAGAGCGGCGACAAGGTCGAAAACTCCGTCGTGGCGAACATCAAGGCCCAGGCACGGGCGCTGGTGGACGGCAGCGACATCGTGCGGGAAAAGGTCGAGGCCGGCGAGCTGGCCGTGGTCGGCGCCCGGTACGACCTCGACACGGGGAAGGTCACGCTCGTTCGCTGAGGCGCTAGGGTCGAACCTATGCGTTTGATCAAGTACACACACGCCTGTGTGCGCCTAGAGCGCGACGGCGGCCAGCTGCTGATCGACCCTGGCACGTGGTCGGAAGACGAGGCGTTCGTCGATGCCTCAGCGGTGCTCGTCACGCACGAGCACGCCGACCACATCGACGCCGACCGGCTGGCCGCCGCGCGCTCGACGAACCCGTCGCTGCCCGTGTACGCGCCAGCGGCGGTCGCGGAGCAACTCGACGGCGTCACCGCGGTCTCGCCCGGCGACACGTTCGAGGCGGCGGGATACCAGGTACGCGTGGTCGGCGGTGCGCATGCCGAGATCTTCGAGGGCCTGCCCGGCTGCGCCAATGTCGGCTATGTCATCGACGGCGTCTACCACCCCGGTGACTCGGTCTTCGTGCCCGACGTACCCGTGGAGACGCTGCTCGTGCCCACGTCCGCGCCGTGGCTCAAGCTCGCCGAGGCGCTGGAATTCGTCCGTGCGGTCAAGCCTCGGCGGGCGTTCTCGATCCACGACGCGATGCTGAGCGAGCGCGGCGAGCAGAACGTCGACCGGTGGCTCGACATGAAGGGCGGCACCGAGTACGCGCGCATCCCCGTCGGGGAGTCGGTGACGCTCGCCTAGACCGTCGCCAGGCCGATCAGCCAGGCGCCGGCGATGCCGAGCGCGGCGCACAGCTCGATCACCATGCTGAGGCCGACCGCCTTGAGCGCGTGCTTCGTCGACGGCCACGCCTGCCCCGAGTCGCCGAGCCGGGCCCGTTCGGCGAGCCACACGCCGAGCACGAAACCGGCGATCAGGCCGACGAGCGGCACGAGGAAGAAGCCGGCCAGCCCCAGCGCGCCGCCGGCGAGCAGGGTGGTGTTGGGCACGCCGGCACGTTTCAGCTTGCGCCCCGGCCACAGGTACTTGACCAGCGTGCCGGCGAACGCGAGCAGCGTGGCGAACGCCAGCACCACCCACTTGCCCCAGCCGCCCTCGCCGAGCACCGCCCAGGCGAGCACGCCGGCCCAGCACAGCAGCAGGCCCGGCAGGACCGGCACGATGACGCCGGCGATGCCAACGACGATGGCCAGGCCGGCCAGCACTGTCACCGTCGAGTCGGTATCGCCGAGGTCCACGCGGGTATTTTCCCCTGTTACGGCCAGCCGCGCCAACGGTGCACAGCGACCTCCAGGACCGGCCCGTCCACGTCGACCTCGCCGTACTGCCGATACTTGGCGCGCAGCAGCCGCACCGCGTGCGCCACCGTGGCGGGCGCCTCGTGGACCACGGCAAGCCCGTCCGCGCGTACCCACCAGAGGGCCGACCAGTCCTCGTCCCAGTGCTGGACGAGCAGGCCCACCGCCGGGTTGGTGCGCACGTTGGCGTACCGGCGCAGCGCGCCACCCCGCTTGGGCTTGGCGTCCGTGGCCGTCCACAGTGTGTCGCCCTCGACGGCGAAGACGACCGGCACGAGATTCGGCGCGTGGTGCGGTGGTGCGCCACCGCTGCTCACCGTGGCGAGTGTCGCCACGCGTGCGGCGGCGAACCGTTGCCGTGCCTCGGTCTCGTCCATGGCTCACTTCACCGCGTCGGCCAGCCGGTCGACTTCGTCCACTGAGGCCACTGTCGGGATGAACATCAGCTCGGTCTGCTCGGGTGAAGAGCCCGATGCGAGACGGTCGATCGGGGCGAGGGCGCTAAGTCGCGCTCCTCCGCGCGGCGTGCCCAGTCGACGAGGGCGGGTCCGGGGATGTGCCGGGGCGTTCGGAAGGCCGATGCCGAGCTTCATGCTTTGGACCGTAGCTCGCCGCGCGGAGGAGATTGAGAGTGGTTAACGGGTCGTCACGGGTGAGCGGGACAGGCCGTAGGTCAGCGCGTCTACGAGGGCGTGCCAGCTGGCCTCGACCACGTTTTCGTGTACGCCCACCGTCGTCCAGTCTCGGCCGCTGCCATCGATGGTCTCCACCAGCACCCGCGTAACCGCGCCGGTGCCGTGGCTGCCTTCCAGGATGCGCACCTTGTAGTCGGCCAGCTCGAACGACGCCAGCTCCGGATAGTGCCTCGACAGCGCCACCCGCAGCGCCTCGTCGAGAGCGTTGACCGGTCCGTTCCCCTCAGCGGTGGCGATGACGCGCTCACCCCGTACCCGGACCTTCACGGTGGCCTCGGAGACGACCGCGCCGTCCTCGCGGTGCTCGACCTGGACCCGGTAGGACTCCAGCGTGAAGGGGCGTACCGGCCCCTCACCCGGCAGCTCACCGCGGACCAGCAGCTCGAAGGACGCGTCCGCCGCCTCGAACGACCAGCCGCCCGCCTCCAGTTCCTTGACCCGGTTGGTGACGCGGCCGAGGGCTTCGGGATGGCCGGCCAGGTCGATACCGAGCTCGCGGCTCTTGAGCTCGATGCTGGCCCGGCCGGCCATCTCCGTTACCAGGATGCGCATGTCGTTGCCGACGATGGTCGGGTCCACGTGGTTGTAGAGCACCGGGTCCACCTTGATCGCGCTCGCGTGCAGCCCCGCCTTGTGAGCGAACGCCGCGGCCCCGACATAGGCCTGGTGGGTGTCGGGGGCGATGTTGGCGATCTCCGCGATGGCGTGCGAGACGCGCACCATCTGTTCCAGGCAGCCGTCCGGTAGGACGGGCAGCCCGAGCTTGAGTTGCAGGTTGCCGACGACGGCGAAGAGGTCGGCGTTGCCGGGCCGCTCGCCGTACCCGTTGGCCGTGCACTGGAAGTGCTTCACGCCGGCCTCGACGGCGGCGACGGTGTTGGCGACCGCGCAGGAGGTGTCGTTCTGGCAGTGGATACCAAGACGATCGGGGACTGGGCCATCCACGATGTGTCCGAGGCGCTCTGTCAGCTCGGTGATCGCGGCGGTGATCCGCGACGGCAGCATGCCGCCGTTCGTGTCGCACATCACGACGACCTCCGCGCCGGCCTCCAGCGCCGTCGCGACGACAGAGGAGGTGTACGCCGGGTCGAAGCGGTACCCGTCGAAGAAGTGCTCGCAGTCGAGGAAGACCCGGCGGCCCTCGGCGACGAAGTGCGCGACGCTGTCACGCACCATCGCCAGGTTCTCGTCGCCGGTGGTGCGCAGCGCGCGCGTGACGTGGCGGATGTCGGACTTCGCTACCAGGCACACGGCAGGCGTCTCGGCGTCCAGCAGGGCACGTACCTGCGGGTCAGCGGCCACGGCGACGCCGGCCTTGCGGGTGGCGCCGAACGCGACCAGCACCGCGTGCTTCAGGTTCAGCTCGGTCCGGGCTCTGGAGAAGAACTCGGTGTCCTTCGGCATCGCTCCCGGCCACCCGCCCTCGATGAAACCGACGCCGAACTCGTCCAGCAGCCTGGCCACCGCGAGCTTGTCCACGACCGAGTAGCTGATCCCCTCACGCTGTGCCCCGTCGCGCAGCGTCGTGTCGTACACCTGGTAGGTCATCGTGCTTTCCTTTCACTACCAACAAAAAGACCCCCCGCGGTCGCGGGAGGTCTGCGCGCTCGGCGTGAGGGGTGCCGGCGCGCTAGGTGCCAATAATGAGGGCAAGACGTGTCACGCCGCGTATTCTGCCACTCGCGCCGCGTTCGCCGGAAGCTCGGTCCACATCGCGGGATATCAGGTGGGTTAGGTCACTGTCAATCCGGGGTATTCCTGAACCCGGAAGGAGTGATAGCCGTGGACACCCCATACCAGCCCTTCGACCCGTGGACCTATCGAGACGAGGCCGGCGTCAACGGCGCTGACCTGATTGGGTACAAGGTCGAGGCGACCGACGGCGGCATCGGCAAGGTCGACCGATGCAGCTACGAGGTCAACTCCAGCTACCTGGTCGTCGACACCGGGCCGTGGATCTTCGGTAAGAAGGTCATGCTGCCGGCGGGTCTGATCAACCACGTCGACCACGACGACCGCAAGGTGTACGCCGACCGGAGCAAGAGCGAGATCAAGTCGGCTCCGGAGTTCGACGAACAGACGTACGCCGAGCCCGTGTACCGGGACAAGCTCGGCTCGTACTACGGCGAGCCCCGGTAACCGAAGCCAACGGTCAAGGCGCCCCCTGGGGCGCCTTGATCATGCGCGGTACCGTGACAGGCGTGGACCGGGCGCTGTCGTTCTCCGAAATCTTCAACTTTCGCGACGTCGGCGGGTACGCCGGACACGACGGGCGGACAGTGCGCTGGCGCCGGCTCTTCCGGTCCGACTCGCTCAGCCGCCTGAACGGGGCGGACCAGGCGGCGTTCGAGGCGCTCGGCGTGCGCACCGTGATCGACCTGCGCCGTCCGCACGAGGTGCGGCGAGACGGGCGGGTGCCGGCGTACGACGGGCTCGGCTACCACCACATCCACCCCGAGCACCAGGACTGGGACGAGATCCCGTACGAGGAGCGCATCGGGGTGGCCCGCTACCTGGCCAACCGGTACAACGACCTGGTCGAGCAGGGCGCGGCGGGGATCGCGACAGCCGTTGGTGTGATCGCCGATGCGGAGGCGGCACCGGTCGTGGTGCACTGCGTGGCCGGCAAGGACCGCACGGGTGTGGTGTGCGCGCTGACCCTGTCGGTGCTGGGCGTGAGCGACGAGGACATCGCGACCGACTACGCGCTGACGACGGCGGCGTCCGAGCGGTTCACGGCATGGTTGCGGGCGAAGGGTGCGTTGCGGCGGGAATTCCCCAAGCCGTACTACTCCTCGCCCGCCGAGGCGATGCTCCTGTTCCTCACGGACCTGCGCGACCGTCACGGCTCGGCAGAGGGCTACCTGCTGGCCGCCGGCCTGAAGCCCGACCACCTCGACGCCCTCCGCACCCATCTCCTAACCCCAACCGACACGCCCACACCGCCGCTCTCCCCGCTCTCCCCGCTCTCCCCGCCGGCCCCGCCGGCCCCGCCGGCCCCGCTCTCCCCGCCGGCCCCGCCGGCCCCGCTCTCCCCGCCGGCCCCGCTCTCCCCGCCGGCCCCGCCGGCCGCGGCCGGCGCGCCCGCGCCGCCCCTTTCCGTCGATCAAGGGCAAACGCACGTGGTTTGATCTCTTTTCCGCGTGCGTTTGCCCTTGATCGACGGAAGACGCCGGGAAAGGCCGGGACGCCGGGAAAGGCCGGGACGCCGGGAAAGGCCGGGACGCCGGGAAAGGCGAGGAACGGGCGCGCTAGAGGACGCGGTGGACCCAGCCGTACGGGTCGTCAGCGCGGCCACGCTGGATGTCGACCAGCTGCTGGCGCAGCCCCATCGTCACCTCGCCGCCACCACCGTCACCCGCGACGATCTCCCCATCAGGCGTGCGCACCACACCGATCGGTGTAATCACGGCCGCCGTCCCGCACGCGAACACCTCGCGCAGCTTTCCGCTAGCCGCGTCCGCTCGCCAGTCGTCGATGCTGACCGGCCGCTCGTGGACGGTGTGCCCCGCTGCCCGCGCCAGCGTGATCACCGATTCGCGCGTGATGCCGGGCAGGATCGAGCCGGTCAGCGGCGGCGTCACTAGCGTGCCGTCGTCGTACACGAAGAAGACGTTCATGCCGCCGAGCTCGTCGACGTACTTGCGGTGCACCGCGTCGAGGAACACCACCTGGTCGCAGCCGTGCTCGATCGCCTCGGCCTGGGCGGCGAGAGACGCCGCGTAGTTGCCGCCGCATTTGGCCGCGCCGGTGCCACCGGGCGCCGCCCGCGTGTACTCCTGCGACACCCACAGTGTCACCGGCTGCACGCCGCCGGAGAAGTACGAGCCCACCGGCGAGGCGATCAGCACGTACAGGTACTCCTGCGCCGGCCGCACGCCGAGGAACACCTCGGTGGCGAACATGAACGGCCGCAGGTACAGGCTGCCCTCGGCGGCGGTGGGGATCCACTCCCGGTCGACGTCGATGATCCGGTGCAACGAGTCGAGGAAGACCTGCTCGGGCAGCTGCGCCATCGACATGCGCTCGGCGGAGGCGTTGAACCGGCGGGCGTTGGCGTCCGGCCGGAACATGGTCACGCCACCGTCAGCGGCGTGGTAGGCCTTGAGCCCTTCGAAGATCTCCTGGGCGTAGTGCAGGACGGCCGTCGCCGGGTCCATCGGGATCGGCGCGCGGGCCTCGACGCGAGCGTCGTACCACCCTTTGCCGTCCGCGTACCGGATCGTGACCATGTGGTCGGTGAAGATGCGCCCGAACCCGGGATTGGCCAGCAACGCGGCGCGCTCAGCGGCGGATACCGGCTGCGGATTCGGATGAATCTCGAAGTCGAGCTTGTCACCACCGCTCATTGCACTGCCCTCCAAAAGGCTACGGGCTTGCAGGATACCCCGAACGGTCGTTAACCGACGGTCAGGCCGACGCGTGCGTGGCCAGCCGGTCGCCGACCTCTTCGGTTCGTACAGGAGCACCCGGCGCGCGCGACGCGAGCTCGACCGCGACGGCCTCGACCACGCGGCGGGACTCCTCCGCGTGGCCCAGGTGGTCGAGCAGAAGCGACGCGGACAGCACCGCCGCGACCGGGTCGGCGATGCCTTTGCCGGCGATGTCCGGCGCGGAGCCGTGCACCGGCTCGAACGTCGATGGGAACCGCCGCTCGGGGTTGATCGAGCCGGTCGCCGCGAGGCCGATGCCCCCGGTGACGGCGGCCGCGATGTCGGTGAGGATGTCGCCGAAAAGGTTGTCGGTCACCACGACGTCGTACCGCTGCGGCTGGGTCACGAGGAACATCGCCATCGCGTCGACGTGCTGGTACTCCGTCTCCACGTCGGGGAACTCGGCTCGCACCGCCTCGAACGTGCGCGACCACAGCGAGCCCGCGTGCGCGAGCACGTTGGTCTTGTGCACGAGCGTGACCTTGCGCCGCTCTCGGCGCTGCGCCCGCGCGAACGCGTCGCGGATGACCCGCTCGACGCCGTGCCGCGTGTTGAGGCTCTCCTCGGTGGCGATCTCGGCGGGGGTGTCGCGGTGCAGCGTGCCGCCGGCGCCCGCGTACAGGCCCTCGGTGCCCTCGCGGACGACCACGAAGTCGATCTCGCCGGCCTTGACCTGCGCGAGCGGGCTCGACGTGCCCGGCCACAGCCGCGCGGGCCGCAGGTTGACGTACTGGTCGAACACGAACCGCAGCTTCAGCAGCAGCCCGCGCTCCAGCACGCCCGGCGGCACCGACGGGTCGCCGATCGCACCGAGCAGGATCGCGTCGTGCACGGCGAGCTCGCTGAGCACCGAATCGGGCAGCACCTCGCCGGTCCGGTTGTAGAGGCTCGCCCCGAGGTCGTACTCGGTCGCGTTCACTCCCGGCAACACCGCGTCGATCACCTTGCGGGCCTGAGCGACCACCTCGGTGCCGATCCCGTCACCGGCCACGACCGCGATGCGTGTCACCGTAAACTCCTCTTGTCCGCCGATTGTGCTGAGCGAACGTTAATCGCCCGTCCCGATTTTCGGTACGCGAGTCTCAAGGCTCGGGACACAGCAAGTTCACAGGTGGCGGTCATAGCGCCCCCAATATCTTCACCTACGGTGAAGATCATGGCGATCCAGCAGATCATGCCGCGCTCGCGCACCACGCGAACTTTCACCACGAATGACCGGCGCACTCGAGCCGACCTCCGGCTCGGCTTCCCGGGCACCGGCAACCGGCCGTTCGGCACCGCGGCCGCCGCCGCGGCCGGCCGCATCGTGGTCCGGCATGCCGTGCAGACCTCCGCGGCTGACTTCTCCCTCATGCTGGTGGCGTCCGAGGCGATGAGCCGCCGGGCCGTCAGCGAGGCGCTCGCCGACGCGGTCGCCGAGCTTCGCGCCATCGATGCCACATACAGCCCGCTGCGCCGCACCAGCCTGGTCGCGCGGCTGCGCCGCGGCGAGGTATCCCCGGACGTGTACGCGCCGCTCGCCGACATCGTCGCGCGCTGCGACGCGATGCGCGCGGCAACCGACGGCTGGTTCGACGCCTGGGCGGTGCCCGGCGGCTTCGACCCCAGCGGCCTGCTGAAGGGATGGGCGGTGGAACGCGCGGGCGCCAGGTTGCGCGCCGCCGGGATCTCCGACTACGCGGTGGTCAGTGAGGCGGATCTAGCTGTACGCGGACACGCGCCCCACGGCGGCCCATGGCGCATCGCCGTCCACCGCCCGTTGGAGCACAGCCGTTCTCCGATGATCCTGGAGATGACCGAGGGCTCGGTCGGCACATCGGGACTGACGGGCCAGCAGGGCCACGTAGTCGACCCGCACACCCGCGAGCCGGTGCGGCAGGGCGTCGCGGCGGTCCTGGGCCCGGACCTCTCGGTGGCCGACGCCTACGCCACCGCCCTGGTAGCCGCCGGCCCAGCAGGCCTGTCCTGGTTCCCGACACCAGACGGCTACCGCCTCCTCCTCCCCTGACGCGCTTCACCGGCGAGCGGCGCCAGACCGCGATCAAGGAGATGTGCATCGATCAAGGGCATATGCACGTGGATCGGAGATCAAAGCACGTGCGTTTGCCCTTGATCGGCGGCGAGAGGCCAGAAAGGCCGCGACCGGCGGCGAGAGGCCGGGCCGGGCGGAAGGCCGGGACCGGCGGCGGAAGGCCGGGACCGGCAGGGGCGTAGATCGGCCCCCGCGATCTCGGCAAGTGATCGCGGGGGCCGACAACGACGTACGCGTGGCTCGCGCACACGGAACCGGCCACGACCTGCGAGGAACACGTCACCCGAAGACACGTCCGCGCGGTGCGTAACCGGATGAACACGCTATCGATTTGGCCCGACTCCGCGCAAGGCATCGCCCGTACGCGTGTCGGCGGGGCGCGTCCCCACCGGAAGTTCACCGGGTGGCAATATCTGCGCGTGAGTTTTGACCTCGTCGTGTGGGCCCTGGACAACAACGCCACACCAGCCGACGTACGGGCGGCGCATGAGCTCTGCCGCGAAGGTGAGCACGCCGAAGGCGAAGTCGACCGTCGGATCGGCGCCTTCTACGTCGAACTGACGGCCCAGTACCCCGACAGCGTGTCCTTGTCGGACAGTCCCTGGGCGGACGCACCGCTGCACAAGGCGACCGACCACGTCACGATGTGCCTCACCCCTTCGTGCGCTGACGAGGTGCTCGAAGCCATCGAGCGCCTGGCCGCGCACCACAACCTGATGCTGCTGGACCTGCAGGACGGCTCGGTCTATCCGCCGCCCACTCCCGTGAAGTAGAACAAGGCGCCCGTCGCACCGACGGACGCCTTGATCACAGTGGAGGGTGGTTACTCGTCGCGCAGATCGGCAGCGCTCGCCGCGACGGCGCCGATGGCGTCGGCGGCCTCGGTGAGCAGCTCGGCGTCGACCGCACCGTCGACGGTGAGCGCCATCAGCGCCTCGCCGCCGGCCTCGCGCCGGGCCACCTGCATCGCGGCGATGTTGACGCCGGACTCGCCGAGGATCGAACCGATCGCACCGACGACACCCGGACGGTCGACGTACCGGAAGAACAGCAGCACGCCGTCGGCGCCCAGCTCCAGGTCGAAGCCGTCGACCTCGGTGAGCTTGATGGTCTCGCGGCTGCCGCTCACCACGACGGTGCCGGACACCGTCACGGTGCGGCCGTCGGGCAGCGCGCCACGCACCGTCACCAGGGTCGGGGTGTCGACCGAGTCGGCGTGCGTGACCAGCTCGACCTCGACGCCCCGGTCCGCGGCGAACAGCGGCGCGTTGACGTACGTGACCTGCTCCTCGACCACCGAGGTGAACAGACCCTTGGTGGTGGCGAGCTTGAGCACCGAAACGTCGTTGCCGGCGGCCTCGCCGCGCACCTCGACGGTCACGTTGGCGGCCACACCGCCGGCGACCGCGGTGAACGCCTTGCCCAGCTTCTCCGCGAGCGGCAGCAGCGGACGGACGTCTTCGGCGACCACGCCACCGGCCTGCACGTTGACGGCGTCCGGCACGAACTCGCCCTGCAACGCCAGCTTGACGCTCTTGGCGACCGAGAGACCGGCCTTGTCCTGCGCCTCAGCGGTCGACGCACCCAGGTGCGGGGTGGCCACCACGTTGTCGAACGCGAACAGAGGCGACGCGGTGCAGGGCTCCTTCGAGTACACGTCGATGCCGGCGCCGGCGACGCGGCCCTCGGCGATCGCGTCGGCCAGTGCCTGCTCGTCGATCAGCCCGCCACGCGCGGCGTTGACGATCCGCACGCCCGGCTTGACGAGCGTCAGCTCCTTTTCGCCGATGAGGCCGACGGTCTCGGGCGTCTTGGGCAGGTGGATCGAGATGAAGTCGCTCTCCCGCAGCAGCTCCTCCAGGCCGACGAGGCGAACGCCCAGCTGAGCGGCGCGTGCCGGCTGCACGTAGGGGTCGTACGCGATCAGGCGGGTGCCGAACGCGGCCATCCGCTGGGCGAAGAGCACGCCGATGCGGCCGAGGCCGACCACGCCGACGGTCTTGCCCTGCACCTCGACGCCGCTGTACTTGGACCGCTTCCACTCGCCGGCCTTGAGCGCGGAGCTGGCGCTGGCCGTGTTGCGAGCGACGGCGAGCAGCAGGGCGACGGCCTGCTCGGCGGCGGAGACGATGTTGGAGGTGGGCGCGTTGACCACCATGACGCCACGCGCGGTGGCGGCGGGCACCTCGACGTTGTCGAGGCCCACGCCCGCGCGGGCGACGACCTTCAGACGCGGGGCGGCGGCGATGGCCTCGGCGTCGATCTGGGTCGCGCTGCGCACGAGCACGGCGTCGGCTTCGGCAAGCGCCGCGAGCAGGGCCGGGCGGTCGGTTCCGTCAACATGGCGTACATCGAAGTCGTGCGCGAGCACGTCAATGGCGGCTGGAGCGAGTTCTTCGGCGATGAGTACGACGGGAGTCATCTGTCCTCGTAGGGTTGTCGGCTACGGCGGCGCGCGCAACAGCGCGCCGCTCTGCGCCCTGCGCCTCCCCAGCGAGCGGACGGCTCTCGCACGGTGCGCCCTCACCGCGAGGATAGGCGTACGCCGACCCCGCGTCGCTCCCGACGCGGCGTGAGTGCCCTCACAGAGTCGGACTTAAGCTCCCTTAAGTGACGGACGACACGTCCAACGAGCACTCGATCTGGTGGAACGCAGTGGATTCGGCTTTGAGAGTGTCGAGGAACGTGTCGAACGACATCGACCCCACCGGCGGGTAGATCCGCTCGCGCGGCGGCTCCTGCCCAGGCGCCAGCGCGCCCTCCGCGACCATGAACTCCAGGATCGCCTCACGCACCGCGGGCAGCGACACCGGCGAGTGGTACACCACGTTGAGGGCCTGCATCCGCATGCCCTTGACGTGGTCCTCGCCCTTGTTGTCGTGGAAGTGCGGGTTGCGGGTCTCGATCTGGAGCACCGGCACCGCCTTGACGTCTTCCGGCAGCGCCGCCGCCTCCGGCAGCAGGCCGCCGAACTGCTCGAACAGTTCCACGTACTCGAACGGCTCGACCGCGAACCCGCCGGCCAGCCGCATCCGCAGGCCGAGGTCGAGGCTGAACGCGTGCTCGCCGGCGTTGCCGGTGGCGATCACCTCGGTGCCGAAGCCGCTGTGCTCGGCCACCAGCCGGTTGAGGAACATGTTGGTGATCTCGGAGCTGCGACCTCGCCGGCTGAAGAACAGCCGGCCGTCGCGCAGCTTCGGCTTGGAGTGCCAGGAGATCCGCACCATCGAGTACGGGCTTTCGGCGAGGTGCAGCCCGGCGGCGTACGCCTTGCAGTACTCGTTGACGGCGCCCGGCACGTAGTTGTCGGCGTCGACGTAGCCCACGTACTTGCGGCCGGTGAGGGCGGCCATCGCCATGCCGATCAGCATGGCCTCGCCCTTGCCGGTGCGCACCAGGCCCTCGTCGTCGATCAGCTCGGGCAGGCCGGCCGCCTTGATGGCCGATGCGAGGCCAGGATCCCGTTGGTGCACCGCCACCGCCGGCCGGTCCGCGAGGCGGCAGAACTGCTCCAGGCTCTGCACCTCAATCTCGTACCGGTCGACCGGCTGCCGTGCGCTGTTACTGACCAGAATGATGAGGCAGTCGTGCGGAATTCCGGAGAGCACGCCCTCAATTACTCTGCGTGTCTCATTCATGCATGGAATGACGACGACCAATTCCTCTTCGATGGCGCGGATCGCTCCGGGTGCGACGAGCTGGCTATTGCCGACACGTCCTCCCAGGTCAACACCCCGTTGCGCGCCCGAGTCAAGCTCGATGACGCGCTGAAGCTCATGAATCCGGACGGCGCCGAAGCGTTCGGTCCGGTGTGATTGCTCCAGCCGCATAGAGCGACGGTACCTGAGGGTCCGATCAGTTGCCTGTAGCCGTTTGTGAATTAGCGAGCATTGACCCCTGCTCGAAATCTGCCGGTAACGAAGCGGCCAGGAATCGGGGGCGCCCGCAGCACGCGGACGCCCCGGATGACGTGCGTCAGGCGGTCTCGGTGATGGGCCGGTCGACCCAGCTCATCATCCCGCGCAGCTTCTTGCCGGTCTCCTCGATCGGGTGCGCGGCACCCTGCTCGCGGTACTTGGTGAAGTTCGGCCGTCCGGCGTCGTCCTCGGCGATCAGCTCGCGGGCGAACTCGCCCGACTGGATCTCACCGAGGATCTTGCGCATCTCATCCTTGACCCGGGAGTCGATGACGCGCGGGCCCCGGGTGTAGTCGCCGTACTCGGCCGTGTCCGAAACGCTGTACCGCATCCGCGCGATCCCGCCCTCGTACATGAGGTCGACGATCAGCTTCAGCTCGTGCAGGCACTCGAAGTAGGCGACCTCGGGCGCGTACCCGGCCTCGGTGAGCACCTCGAAACCGGTCTGCACCAGCGCGGAGGCGCCGCCGCAGAGCACCGCCTGCTCGCCGAACAGGTCGGTCTCGGTCTCTTCCTTGAACGTGGTCTCGATGACGCCCGCCCGGCTGCCGCCGATGCCCTTGGCGTACGACAGGGCCAGTGCCAGCGCGCTGCCGCTCGCGTCCTGCTCGACGGCTACCAGGCACGGCACGCCCTTGCCGTCCACGTACTGCCGGCGCACCAGGTGCCCCGGGCCCTTCGGCGCGACCATGGCCACGTCGACGTTCGCGGGCGGCTCGATCAGGCCGTACCGGATGTTGAGCCCGTGCCCGAAGAAGAGCGCCTTGCCGGCGGTCAGGTTGGGCTCGATCTCGTCGGCGTAGATCTTCCGCTGTGCGGTGTCTGGCGCCAGCACCATGATGACGTCGGCCCACTCGCTGACCTCGGCCGGCGTGCCGACGGCCAGACCCTGCTCCTGCGCCTTGGGCCGGCTCTTCGAGCCCTCCTGCAGGCCGATCCGCACCTCGACACCCGAGTCGCGCAGGGACAGCGCGTGGGCGTGGCCCTGGCTGCCGTACCCGATGATCGCGACCTTCTTGCCTTGGATGATGCCGAGGTCGGCGTCGTCGTCGTAATAGACCGTGACGGCCATTTCTTCCCTTTCTCAGGCGGCGCGCAGCGCCGGTCCGGTGGTGATCGACCGTGAGCCGCGGCCGATGGCCACGAGGCCGGACTGCACCATTTCCTTGATTCCGTATGGTTCGAGGTCGCGAAGCAGCGCGTCGAGCTTGTCGGCGGTGCCGGTCGCCTCGATGGTGAGCGTGTCCGAGGCGACGTCGACGACGCGCGCCCGGAAAAGGTTCACCGTCTCCAGCACCTGTGACCGTACCGGGCGGTCGGCCCGGACCTTGACCAGGAGCAGCTCGCGCTGGACCGAGACGTTTGAGTCCAGCTCGACGATCTTGAGCACGTGCACCAGCTTATTGAGCTGCTTGGTCACCTGCTCCAGCGGCGACTCCTCCGCGTTGACCACGATCGTCATCCGGGAGACCTCTGGGTGCTCGGTCTCCCCGACGGCCAACGAGTCGATGTTGAACCCGCGACGGGCGAACAGGCCCGCGACCCGGGCCAGTATGCCCGGCTTGTTCTCCACCAGAACGGAGAGCGTGTGCTTAGTCATCTAAAGATCGTCCTCGTCGAAGCTCGGGCGCATGTCGCGGGCGAACATGATTTCGTCGTTGCTGGTGCCGGCGGCCACCATCGGCCACACCATCGCATCCTTGCCGACCACGAAGTCGACCACGACGGGGGCGTCGTTGATCGACATCGCCGCCTCGATCGTCTTGTCGACGTCATCCGCGCTCTCGCAGCGCAGCCCGATGCAGCCGAGCGCCTCGGCCAGCTTGACGAAGTCGGGGATGCGGTGCTTGTGGGTGCCCAGATCGGTGTTGGAGTACCGCTGGTTGTAGAAGAGCGTCTGCCACTGCCGGACCATGCCGAGGTTGCCGTTGTTGATGATGGCGACCTTGATCGGGATGCCCTCCAGGGCGCAGGTGGCCAGCTCCTGATTGGTCATCTGGAAGCAGCCGTCGCCGTCGATCGCCCAGACGGTGGCCTCGGGCTTGCCAACCTTGGCGCCCATCGCAGCGGGCACGGCGTAGCCCATGGTGCCGGCGCCGCCGGAGTTCAGCCACGTGTGCGGCTTCTCGTACGAGATGAACTGCGACGCCCACATCTGGTGCTGGCCAACGCCGGCCACGTACAGGGCGTCCGGCCCGGCGATCTCGCCCAGCCGCTTGATCACGTACTGCGGCGAGAGCGTGCCGTCGGTCGGTTCGTCCCAGCCCAGCGGGTATCGCTCGCGCAGGTCGTTGAGCGTCGCCCACCACTCGGTGCGGTCGCCGGTGCGGCCGCCGGACTGCTCCGTGGTCACCGCGACGATCAGCTCGTCGATGACGTGCTTGGCGTCGCCCACGATCGGCACGTCGGCGGCCCGGTTCTTGCCGATCTCGGCCGGGTCGATGTCGGCGTGCACGATCGCCGCGTCCGGCGCGAACGAGTCGAGCTTGCCGGTCACCCGGTCGTCGAACCTGGCACCCAGCGCCACGAGCAGATCGGCCTTCTGCAGGCCGTACACCGCCGTCACGCTGCCGTGCATGCCCGGCATGCCGAGGTGCTGCGGGTGCGAATCCGGGAACGCGCCGCGCGCCATCAGCGTGGTGACCACCGGGATGCCGGTCAGCTCGGCCAGCTTGCGCAGGCTGTCGGTGGCGCCGGCCTTGAGCACACCGCCGCCGACGTACAGGACAGGCCGGCGTGCCGAGGTCATCAGCCGGGCAGCCTCGCGGATCTGCTTGCCGTGCGGGTGCAGCGTCGGCCGATACCCGGGCAGCTCCATCGTCGGCGGCCAGGTGAATGTGGTCATCGCCTGGAGCACGTCTTTGGGGATGTCGACCAGCACCGGGCCGGGCCGGCCGGTCGAAGCCAGGTGGAACGCCTCCGCGAGGATCCGCGGGATCTCCTCGGGCGTCGTCACGAGGTAGTTGTGCTTGGTGATCGGAAGGGTGATGCCCTGGATGTCCGCCTCCTGGAAGGCGTCCGTGCCGATCGCCGGCCGCGGCACCTGGCCGGTGATCGCCACGATCGGCACCGAGTCCATGTACGCGTCGGCGATCGGGGTCACCAGGTTGGTCGCGCCGGGCCCGGACGTGGCGACGCAGACGCCGACCTTCCCGGTCGCCTGGGCGTATCCGGTGGCGGCGTGGCCAGCGCCCTGCTCGTGGCGCACCAGGATGTGCCGGACCGTCGAGTCGTAGATAGGGTCGTACGCCGGCAGGATCGCGCCGCCCGGAATGCCGAACATGACCTCGACGTCGAGGGCCTCGAGCGACTTGACGAGCGCGACGGCTCCGGAGACCTTGGCCGGAGCTACCGGCGCGGCCGGCGCGACCGCAGCCGCGAGGGTGGCCGGTGATGGGGCACGGTGGGCGAGGGTCTCAGGTGTGGGTCTCGTCATGGCGGTTCAGCCTTCGTCTTAAGGGTTCGCGGTCGTCTGTGGGTCTGAGGAACGTCCGGACATGAAAAAGGCCCTCGTGCGGAACGCACGGGGCCAGCGCACTCTCGGGCTGCGAGAGTGCGCTCAGATAAGTACTCGAGACGACAGAGTCGGCGACATGTGGCTAACTCTGACGGATCTCAGCCGATGAGTCAACTGATCTCACATGTTGAGCAGGGAGTGTCGCGGGACCGCCATTGATCTGCATTTCCGGCTGGCGACTGTTGGGAATCACCGGCGCCAGCGACTGCATTCGCGCCTCGAAGTGCTCGGCGAGCACCGGCCGCCCAGCCAGGTATCCCTGGCCGAGCCGGCAGCCCGTCTTGACCACCATCGCCATCTGGTGCTGCTCCTCGATGCCCTCGGCGATCACCTCCAACCCGAACTGGTGCCCCAGCTCGACGACCACACGCATCATCGGCTCGACCACCAGCGAGTGGTCGATCTTCAGGATGTCGATGGGCAGGTTGCGGAGCTGACCGAGCGACGAGTAACCCGCGCCGAAGTCGTCGAGCGCGATCCGAACGCCGGTCTCGCGCACCCCACGCAGCTGGCGGATCATCTCGTCGAGGTCGGTGGCGACGGCGTGCTCGGTGACCTCGAGGACCAGCCGCTGCGGCGGCACCCGGTGCGCGCGCAGAGCCTCCTTGACCTGCTCGACGTAGCACGCGCGGTGCAGCTCGCGAGGCGAGACGTTGACGGATACCCAGACGTCGTGGCCCTCACCGAGCCACCGGGAGAGCTGGTGGCAGGCCTGGTGCAGCACCCACCTATCGAGCTTTTCGATCATGCCGCACTCTTCGGCCACGGGGATGAATTCGTCGGGGCCGACGGTGCCCAGCTCGGGGTGGCGCCAGCGCAGTAGGGCCTCGGCGCCCACCGGCCGCACCTCCGGCAGCATGACGACCGGCTGGAACTGGAGGTACAACTCGTCGCGGTCGATCGCGCCGCGCAGCTCGTGCTCGAGCGTCGTGCGCCGGCGCAGCTCCCGGTCGTACCCGATGTCGTAAAGCTCGACCCGGTTTTTCCCGTGCTGCTTCGCGGACCGCAAGGCGAGGTCTGCGTTGCGCATCAGGGTCGCGACGTCGGACGCGGACATGCAGCTCGCGAGGCCGATGCTCACCGAGAGGAAGACCGTGCCGGACGGCTGCTCGTACGGCCGGCCGAGCACCTTCAGCAGCCGCGCGGCGGCGCCCTTGGCCTCGTTGGGCCGGGCCCACATCAGCACGGCGAACTCGTCGCCGCCCAGCCGGGCCGCCACGTCGCCGGGGCGCAGGTTCATCCGGAGCCGCTGCCCGACTTCGACCAGCACCGCGTCGCCCACATCGTGGCCGCGCATGTCGTTGACGTTTTTGAAACCATCCAGGTCGAGGGCGAGTAGGACGCCCGTCGAGCCGGCGGCGTCTTCGTCGTGCAGGGCGGTGAGCAGGCCACGCCTGTTGGCGAGCCCGGTCAGCGGGTCGGTATGCGCCAGCTCACGGAAGTGCGCCTCCCGGTCGCGCAGCCGCTCGGCGTATCCCTGCACGTCGCGCAGCGCGAAGTACTGCCGGCCGACCAGGGTGAAGCCCTCCAGGCTGCCGGCGACGATGAGCATCATGCCGAAGTCGCCGCCGCGCAGCAGGTGGTACAGGGCGGAGGCGGCCATCGCGGCCATCGGGATGAACGCGTAGCCGGCGCCCCGGCGGGTCATGTCGGCGTCGCGGTCGTCGGCGTCGGCGACGCCGGCCCACGACCGGACCGGGCGGTCGGCGCGCCGCGCGGCGTAGACGATCATGCCGAGGCCAGCGGGCATCGCGATCAGCGCGACCCAGCCGGCCTCCGTCCAGCCCTGGCACACGCCGCCGGCCAGGGCCGAGCCGGCGATCGTCACGGCGGTGATCCCGACGCCGACGCCCACCAGCGGGCCGCGCGGACGGCGGGCGCGCATCGCGGCCATGACGCTGAGCCCGAGCGCCAGCGCCGCGACGGCGGCAGGCAGGAGCAGCGGCCGGCACCAGTACGGAGTGCGGTCGCCCAGCAGCAGGGTCGGCGTGGACAGCAGGACGCAGCCGACGAACCACAGCGCGGCCGCGATCACCAGGGCGTCAAGCAGGTATCGAAGGGCGCGGGATCGATCCGGGGCGCCACCCGGCAGGCTCAGCAGCCCCAACAGCAGCAGCGCGCTGCCCAGGGCGACTCCGACAGCAAGCAGGTTGCCGAGCGACGTGCGGCTCGACTGGGTGTGCACCAGGTGCTCCTCCACCGCGCGGCTGGAGGCAATGCCGCCCGCGACGGTCAGCAGCGTGACGCCGGCGCCCGCAGCGAGAAAGCGGTGACCGCGCCGCGCCGGACCCGCGTGCCGGAGTGCCGAAAAGAGCAGCAAACCGGTGCAGAGTACGCCGAACAGGGCGCCCGTTATCGCGGCAAATTGGAACACCGTAGGGAGGTGCACGCATCAATGCTGCCGGATGTCAAGCGGGCCGTGGGGGACGGGGTGTGCGACGCGCCCCGGATTGGCACTAACCGCCTAATCGGGCCGTCCCGCTTGGTGGACCCGGTGGACGCCTCTTCGGCGGATGGCGCTGGCGGTGACACACTGTTTACATGCCTGAACTGCGGTCGAAGACTTCCACGCACGGCCGGACCATGGCGGGCGCCCGCGCACTCTGGCGTGCCACCGGCATGACCGACGACGACTTCGGCAAGCCGATCGTCGCCATCGCCAACAGCTTCACCCAGTTCGTACCCGGGCATGTGCACCTCAAAGACCTCGGCGGGCTGGTCGCCGATTCGATAAAGGCGGCCGGCGGCGTGGGCCGCGAGTTCAACACGATCGCGGTCGACGACGGCATCGCGATGGGCCACGGCGGCATGCTGTACTCGCTGCCCAGCCGCGAGCTGATCGCCGACGCGGTCGAATACATGGTCAACGCCCACTGCGCCGACGCGCTCGTCTGCATCTCGAACTGCGACAAGATCACGCCGGGCATGCTGATCGCCGCGCTTCGCCTCAACATCCCCACGGTCTTCGTCTCCGGCGGCCCGATGGAGGCCGGCAAGACGGTGGCCATCGAAGGCATCGTCCACGAAAAGATCGACCTGATCGACGCCATGATCGCCTCGTCCAACGACGCGGTCACCGACGAGCAGCTCGGCGACATCGAGCGGTCCGCATGCCCCACCTGCGGCTCCTGCTCCGGCATGTTCACCGCCAACTCGATGAACTGCCTCACCGAGGCCATCGGGCTGGCGCTGCCGGGCAACGGCTCCACGCTCGCCACCCACGCCGCCCGCAAGGCGCTCTTCGAGCGGGCCGGCGAGCTGATCGTCGACATCGCCAAGCAGTGGTACGAAAACGACGACGCCTCCGTGCTGCCGCGCTCGATCGCGTCCCGGTCGGCGTTCGAGAACGCCGTCGCGCTCGACGTGGCGATGGGCGGCTCCACCAACACCGTGCTCCACCTGCTGGCCGCCGCCCGCGAGGCCGAGCTCGACTTCGGTGTCGCCGACATCGATGCGATCTCCCGGCAGGTGCCGTGCCTGTCCAAGGTCGCGCCGAACTCGCCCAAGTACCACATGGAGGACGTGCACCGGGCCGGCGGCATCCCCGCGATCCTCGGCGAGCTCGACCGGGCCGGGTTGCTGCGGCGCGAGGTCCGGTCGGTGCACTCACCGTCGCTCGACGAATGGCTGGCCGACTGGGACATCCGCGGCGGGTCGGCGAAGCCGGAGGCCGTCGAGCTCTTCCACGCCGCCCCCGGCGGGGTGCGCACCACCGAGCCGTTCTCCACCGAAAACCGGTGGGCCACGCTCGACGTCGACGCGGCCAACGGGTGCATCCGCGACCGGGAACACGCCTACACCGCCGACGGCGGCCTCGCCATCCTGCACGGCAACCTCGCGCCGGAAGGCTGCGTCGTCAAGACCGCCGGGGTGCCCGAGGAGGTCTGGCGGTTCGCGGGGCCCGCGCGCGTCTTCGAGTCGCAGGACGACGCGGTCACCGGCATCCTCGCCGGCAAAATCAACGCGGGCGACGTCGTCGTGATCCGGTACGAGGGCCCGAAGGGCGGGCCGGGAATGCAGGAGATGCTGTACCCGACGTCGTTCCTCAAGGGACGCGGCCTCGGCCGGGCGTGCGCGCTGATCACCGACGGCCGCTTCTCCGGCGGCACCTCGGGCCTGTCGATCGGGCACATCTCGCCCGAGGCGGCGGGCGGCGGGCTGATCGCCCTGGTCGAAGAGGGCGACGAGATCGTCATCGACATCCCGGCCCGGACGATCACGCTGAACGTGCCCGAAGACGTGCTCGACGCGCGCCGGGTGGCACAGGAAAAGCGCGAGCGCCCGTACACGCCGGCCGACCGCCACCGCCCGGTGTCCGCGGCCCTGCGCGCGTACGCCTCGATGGCCACCTCAGCCAGCGACGGCGCCTACCGCCGCGTCCCCTAGCCACCGGCAACGCCCCGCGGCTTCGGCCGCGGCGGCGCCCGCCCCCACTCCCGTCGATCAAGGGCGAACGCACGTGGTTCGATCTCCGATCCGCGTGCGTTTGCCCTTGATCCCTGCGCTTTTCCTTGATCGGCGCCGCTTCGGCGCCGCCTGAGCGCCCGCCGCACCGCGCCCGCCGCACCGCGCCCGCCGCACCGCGCCCGCCGCACCGCGCCC
>NZ_JBAKHX010000059.1:0-52061 GCF_036906915.1 Micromonospora sp. CPCC 206061 | reverse complement strand
CTTGGCCTCGGACTTGGCACCGGGCGGTGGTGGCGGCGGTGGCGGCGCGGCCGTCGGCGGCTGCCGGGGCACGCGCGGCTGTCCGGGAGGCGCCGCGTTTGGCGGCGCGGTCGGTGGCCGGCGGCCGACCCGGGTGCGCACGACGCGGCGCGGCTTGGCGGCCTGCTGTGCCCGCTGCTGGTTGGCGTGCGAGAGGATGTCGCGCTGGAAGAGCGCGGCCTGGAGGGCTTGGGCGTTGAGCTTCAGCTCTTTGGCGATGCGCACCTCATCGCGTTTGAGCTCCGAGATCGAGCGGTCGATGCGCGTCAGCTCTTCGGCCCACCGGCCCTGCTCAGCGCCGCAGTGGGGACACTGCGGCGCCGGCTCGATCTCCCGGCCGCAGGACGGGCAGGGGTACGTCGCCATGGCACCTCTCTCCGGCAGGGCCCAGCATTGTGGACTCTCCCGAAAGCATGCCTAATGACGGGTGCTCTTGAACAGATCAGTGTCTGATGGTTCGCTCCGGGCGACCCATCCCGCGGTACTCCCAGCCGGCGTGCGTCCACAGTGATGCGTCGAGGCAGTTCCGGCCGTCGATCACGCGCCGCGCGGCCACCAGCTCGCCGAGGGCGCTCGGGTCGGCGTTGCGGAAGTCGGCCCACTCGGTGAGCACGCACACGAGGTCGGCGCCGCGTAGCGCGTCAGCCATCGACGGCTCGTAAGTGAGGTCGGGCTGGGCGATGCGCGCGTTCTCCATGCCTTCCGGGTCGTACACGCGGACGTCGGCGCCGGCCTTGGCGAGCAGCCCGGCGACGGCGAGCGACGGCGCGTCCCGTACGTCGTCGGAGTTGGGCTTGAACGTGGCGCCCAGCACGGCGATCCGGGTGCCGGACAGGTCGGGCCCGGCCGGGCCGGAGCGGCGGTCGAGCAGCTCGGCGGCGAGCGTGAGGACCCGGGTGCGGCGGCGCAGGTTGATGAGGTCGACCTCGTGCAGGAAGCGGAGGGCCTCGCCGGCGCCCAGCTCCTGCGCGCGGGCCTGGAAGGCGCGGATGTCCTTGGGCAGGCAGCCGCCGCCGAAGCCGACGCCCGCCTGGAGGAACCGGTTGCCGATCCGGGGGTCGTATCCGATGGCGCGCGCGAGCTGGGTGACGTCGCCGCCGGCGACCTCGCAAACCTCGGCCATCGCGTTGATGAACGAGATCTTGGTGGCGAGGAACGCGTTGGCCGCCACCTTCACCAGCTCGGCGGTCGCGAAGTCGGTGACCACGAGGGGCACCTCGCGGTCTTCGGTGGCCGCCAGGTCGAAGACGCCCTTGTGTGCGGCGTAGAGCATGGCGTTCGCCCACTCGGTCTTGACGCCGATGACGATCCGGTTGGGGCGGAGCACGTCTTCGACCGCGAAGCCCTCCTGGAGGAACTCCGGGCTCCACGCGACCTCGACGCCCAGGTCGGCGGGGGCGTGCTTGCCGACGAGCTGCTCGATCCACTCGGCGGTGCCCACCGGCACCGTCGACTTGCCCACGATCAGTGCCTTGCGGGTCAGGTGCTGGGCCAGCCCGGTGACGGCCGCCTCGACGTACACCAGGTCGGCGCCCATGCTGTCGGCCCGCTGCGGGGTGCCGACGCAGATGAAGTGCACGTCGGCGAAGTCGGCGGTCTCCTTGTAGCTGGTGGTGAAGCGCAGGCGCCCGGCGGCCAGGTTGCGGCGCAGCAGCTCGTCGAGCCCGGGCTCGTGGAACGGCACGGCCCCGCCGGAGAGCTTTGCGATCTTGGCTTCGTCGACGTCGAAGCCCAGTACCTCGTAGCCCAGTTCCGCGAAGCAGATGGCGTAGGTCGCGCCGAGGTAGCCGGTACCGAGGAAGGCCAGCCGGGGACGCGCCGCGCCGGAAGGCGGGGTGACCGCACCGATCGCCGGGAGAGGTTGTGAGCTCGGGTACGGAATCGTCACGCCTTTGTTCTCCGCTCGCACTGGCGGCGCTTCGCGTCGCGGTGTGGGTGGGGACGCCTGAGTTGGCGCCGGCTATTGGGCATACAGGAAGCTATGCGACAAGTATCTCAGGCTTTCCGGGTGCACAGCGACGATAGTGGAGGAGCCTACGCGCCGGTAAAGAGCACCTGAACGTTCGTCGGTATCCTCACACCCGCGTAGGAAGATCGCCAAAGGGGAGCCGGAATGACGACACAAGAACCCTTCGACGCGTACAGCCTCAGCGAGGAGCACGAGGCGGTTCGCGAGGCGGTTCGCGCGGTGTGCGACGCCAAGGTCGCTCCTAACGCGGCGGAAGCCGATGAAACGGGCGAGTTCCCCAAGGCGTCCTACGAGGCGCTGCGCGCGGCCGACTTCCACGCCCCGCACATCCCCGAGCAGTACGGCGGCGCCGGGGCGGACGCCCTGGCCACCGCGATCGTGATCGAAGAGGTCGCGCGGGCGTGCGCCTCCTCGTCGTTGATCCCCGCAGTCAACAAGCTGGGCACGATGCCGCTCATCCTGGCCGGCTCCGAGGAGCTCAAGAGCCGCTTCCTGCCGCCGGTGGCGCGCGGCGAGGCGATGTTCTCGTACTGCCTGTCCGAGCCCGAAGCGGGCAGCGACGCCGCTTCCATGACGACCCGAGCGGTACGGGACGGCGACCAATACGTGCTCGACGGCGTCAAGCGGTGGATCACCAATGCCGGTGAGTCGCGGTTCTACACCGTCTTCGCCGTCACGGAGCCCGGTGCGCGGTCGCGCGGCATCTCGGCGTTCGTGGTCGACAAGGACGACCCGGGCGTCAGCTTCGGCGCGCCCGAGAAGAAGCTCGGCATCAAGGGCTCACCGACCCGCGAGGTGTACCTCGACGGGGTGCGCATCCCCGCCGACCGGATGATCGGGGAGCCGGGCACCGGATTCGCGACCGCGATGCGGACGCTCGACCACACCCGGGTCACGATCGCCGCCCAGGCGGTCGGCATCGCGCAGGGCGCCCTCGACTTCGCGGCGAAGTACGTGCAGGAGCGCACCCAGTTCGGCAAGCCCGTGGGCGACTTCCAGGGCGTCCAGTTCATGATCGCCGACATGGCCATGAAGCTGGAGGCCGCCCGGCAGCTCACCTACGCCGCCGCCGGCAAGTCCGAGCGTGGCGATGCCGACCTGACCTTCTTCGGCGCGGCGGCGAAGTGCTTCGCCTCGGACGCCGCGATGGAAATCACCACCGACGCGGTCCAGCTCCTCGGCGGATACGGATACACCCGCGACTTCCCGGTGGAGCGGATGATGCGGGACGCCAAGATCACACAGATCTACGAGGGCACCAACCAGGTCCAGCGCATCGTCATGGCCCGATCCGTGCTTCGCTGACGAGCGTCAGCCGTATCGCTGGGTGGCTTCCGGGTCGTCGTCCTCGACGTCGGTGCCCGCCGGCTTGGGCGGGGTGATCGGTGGCGGGGTCGGTGCCGACCAGGCCGGGCGAGGGTAAGCCTCCGGCGGGGGCGGGCCCTTGACCAGCTGCGTCGCCTCGGTGTCGAGCCGCGTTGTCGGTGGGTCGTCACCGAGGTTGGCGCTGGCCTCGCTGGCCAGGACAGTGGTGGTCGGTTCGGCGGCTGCTGGCTTCGGTGGCGCGGAAACCGGCGGCGGAGGCGGCGACTGCGGTGCGACCGGCGCCGCCTCCGGTACCGGCGAAAACGCCGTCGTCGGGGCGGCTGGGGAGCCGGCCGGTGGGTACGAGGCCGCCGGGAACGCGGTCATCGTGGGCGCCGGGCTCGACATCCCGAGGCCGCCGGCTGGGACCGGGACCCCAGCGCCCGGGTGCGGCGGAGCCGGGTAGCCGGGCGGAGGACCATAGGGCGACCCGGGCGGTCCGTACGGGGCGCCGGGCGGCACCGGGTACGGAACGGCGCCGGCGGGTGTCGCGGCCGGCCGGTCGTGCCGTCGCCAGCGCCGCGGGCTCATCAGCGTCGCGAGCAGCGGCACGGCGAGCACCGCCGAAAACCCGGCAGCCGGGATCGGCAGCCCGACGTCGACGTCGCCGACCTCGTACGGGAACACGTCGAGGAACGACGCGGGCGCGACGCCGTACCATACAGCCGCACCCAGATAGCCCGCTCCGGCCAGCGTAGGCCCGATCGGCGACAGCCGCGCGAGCACGAGGACCGCGTACAGCGCACCGGCAGCCAGCAGGGCGAGCAGGCCCAGCAGGAGCTCCACGCGCAGCCCGGCCTCGAACTGCACCCGGACATCGCTGTACTTCATGAGCCCGATGCCCGTCAGTACCCATGCCAGGGGCGCCAGGACCAGGGCCAGGAGCAGTGATCCGACGTGCCGCATCTGCCCTCCTTGATGTTGGGTGCGAGTGGCACCGTACCTCGGCCTGGCACTCCTCTGGCCTGCTACGACTCGGCGTTTTCGCTACCGGCTCTGCTCGGTGGGGTGTTCCAGGGCGAATCGCCGTTCCGCTTCGTGGAACCGGCGGGCACCGGGTCGGCGACAACCGGGGGCGATTCGAGGGTGGGGGCGTCTGCCGGCTCGTCCTTCGGCTCTTCGGCGAGCGGTGCCGGTGTCGGCGCCGGTGCCGGCCACCGCCGCCACCGCTGCGCGCTGAACGCCGCCATCAGCAGCAGCGCTCCGATCAGTAGCAGGGTGCCGTTGTCGAGCGGGAGCCGCAGCGGGATCGGGTCGCCGAAGATCTTCCAGCCGCCGGGTACCGCGTCGCGTACCGCCAGCGGGTCGGCGAACATGCCGCCGTACGGCGCGATCAGCAGCGCGCCCGCGACCACCGGGCCCAGCGGTGACCACCGCAGGGTGCCGAGCAGTCCGAGCAGGACGCCCGCCACGGCTAGGTATGCGGCCGGCTCGATCAGGTCGGCGGTGGCGAAGGTGCGGGTCTCGACCCAGCCCGTGATGGTACGCGTCGAGCCGCCCTGGCCCAGCGAGACGAGCACCCAGGTGAGCGGCGCCGCCACGGCGCCGGCCAACAGACTCCATAGATGTCGCATGCGCGCACCGTACCGGTTCCGGCGGAGACCGGCACCCAGGGCAAGATGGCGGAATGAGTGCGGGCACCGTGCTGTGGACACCGCCGGCAGACGTCCTGGAGCGGGCGCGGATCGGCGACTACCTGCGCTGGCTGCGGAAACACCGTGGCCTGGCGTTCCCCGACTACCAGGCGCTGTGGCAGTGGTCGGTCGACGACCTGCCCGCGTTCTGGAGGTCGATCTGGGACTACTTCGACGTGCTCGCGTACGACCAGCCGACCGCCACGCTCGCGGACCCGGTGATGCCGGGCGCCCGCTGGTTTACCGGCGCCACCCTGAACTACGCCGAGCACGTGCTCCGGATGCCGGGCGTCGCCGCCGGTGACGCGATCGTGCTCGGGTACTCGCAGACCCGTGAGCCGGTCACGCTGACCGCCGCCGACCTGCGCGAGCAGGTCCGCCGGGCGCGGGCCGCGCTGCGCGAGTTGGGTGTCGGCCGGGGCGACCGGGTGGCCGCGTACGCGCCGAACATCCCGGAGACGTACGTGCTGATGCTGGCCACCGCCAGCCTGGGCGCCGTGTTCTCGTCGTGCGCGCCCGAGTTCGGCACCCGCAGCGTGGTCGACCGCTGGCAGCAGATCGAGCCGACCGTACTGGTGGCCGTCGACGGGTACCGGTACGGCGCCAAGACGATCGACCGGAGCGGCGAGGTCGAGGCGATCCGGGCCGCCCTGCCCTCGCTGCGGCACACCGTGACCCTCCCGTACCTGGCCGGCGGCGTCTGGGAGTGGCCGGACACCACCGAGGAGATGGCGTACGAGCCGGTGCCGTTCGACCACCCGCTGTACGTGCTCTACTCCTCTGGCACCACCGGCCTGCCGAAGCCGATCGTGCACGGGCACGGCGGCATCCTGGTCGAGCACCTGAAGATGCTCGCGCTGCACCACGACCTTGGCCCGGGTGACCGGTTCTTCTGGTTCACCACCACCGGCTGGATGATGTGGAACTTCCTCGCCTCCGGCCCGGCCGTGGGCGCCGCGATCGTGCTCTTCGACGGCGACCCGGCCCACCCCGACCTGGGCGCGCTGTGGCGGCTCGCCGACGAGGCCGGTGTCACCTACTTCGGCACGAGCGCGCCGTTCCTGCTCGCCTGCCGCAAGGCGGGGGTGGCACCCGAGGCGCACCCGAGGCTGCGCGGCATGGGCTCGACGGGCGCGCCGCTGCCGCCGGAGGGCTTCGCCTGGGTGTACGAGGCGGTCAGCGCGACGGTGCAGCTGCAGTCGCTGTCCGGCGGCACCGACGTGTGCACCGGGTTTGTCGGCGGCGTCCCGTTGCTGCCCGTGTACGCCGGCGAGCTGTCCTGCCGCTGCCTGGGTGCCCGGGTCGAGGCCTTCGACGCCGAGGGGCAGCCGGTCATCGGGCAGCTCGGCGAGCTGGTGATCACCCGTCCGATGCCCAGCATGCCCATCGGTTTCTGGGACGACCCGGACGGCCGCCGCTACCGCGAGGCGTACTTCGACGTGTACCCCGGCGTGTGGCGGCACGGCGACTGGATCACCATCAGCGAGCGGGGCAGCTGCGTGATCACCGGTCGCTCCGACGCCACCCTCAACCGCGGTGGGGTCCGGCTGGGCACCTCCGAGTTCTACTCGGTGGTCGAGGGCCTGGACGAGGTCACCGACTCGGTGGTCGTACACCTGGAGGACCCGGCGGGCGGCCCCGGTGAGCTGCTGCTCTTCGTCGTAGTGGCCGACGGCCGGGAGCTCGACGACGAGCTGCGCACCAAGATCGCCCGAGAGCTGCGCACCGCCCTGTCGCCGCGGCATGTGCCCGACGAGATCCACCAGGTCAAGGCGGTGCCGCGGACGCTCAGCGCGAAAAAGCTGGAAGTACCGGTGAAGAAGATCCTTACGGGTACGCCTGTGCCGGAAGCGGCGTCGACCGGTGCCCTCGCGAACCCCGAGTCGCTGACCGCGTTCGAGCCTTTCGTCAGGAAGCGGTGACGGGTCGGCCGACATCCGAAAGTGCTCGCTGACGCGTCTCACCGTCGTGTACGAGTACCTCCGGTTGACCATCACCGACACCCTCGGCGTCCGGGTCGACGGCAACCACGCCGTCAACCCGCTGGCAAAGGTGACCCGCACCTTCTGGTACCGGCTGCCAGCGGACTGGGTCGCGGGCGGCGCGCTCGCGGCTGGGCGGCTCGAACGGCTGATCGACGCGATCTACGGGCCGAGGTGGCGCGAGGGCAACCCGGACGGCTCCCGGTACGTGATCCTCGGCATCCAGGAGACGGTGCTCTCCGATCAAGAGGCGGACGGCAAGCCGTGGCTGAGCGACCGGGCCGCGTTCTATGTGGTCGGTGAAGACGGCAGGTTGCGCGAGGTCATACCAGCCGAGCTGTGATCTGCTCGGCGGCTTCCCGGTCGGCCAGCTTGGCACGGTCGAGGTTTCCGCACAGCACCACCGACGCGCCGACCGCGAGCGGGGCGTACAGCCAGTCCAGCGGATCCGGGTGCGCTGCCGCGTCGACCAGGAGCCGGTCGCCCTCGGCGATGCCCAGCTCGCCCGCGCGGCGCAGCGGGTCGTCGCCCGGCCACTCCGACGGGTACGGGGAGAACCGGTCGCCGTATCCGCGTACGTCGGCGACGTAGTCCACGAAACCCTCCGGCACCGCGCGCATCGGCATACCGAGCGGCGCCAGGCCGAGCACGTATCGGTCGTCGGCCGGCAGCTCACGGGCCTCGTCGACCCGGTCGGCGGCGGCGAAGAGCACGTCGAACGGCCGGTCGGTGACCACGCTGAGTCGCGCCGCCCAGGAGCCGAGCAGCACGGCGGCGGTCTGCCAGTGCGGGGGCAGGAGCACCGCGGCCCGGTCGCCCGCGCCGAGCCCGAGCCCGTCGACCAGGAGGTTGGCGGTCTTCGCGACCCAGTTGTCGAGTGTGGCACCCGACAGCTCGACACGTTCCCCGGTCACGTCGTCGTACCACGTGACGACTGGGCGTGTCGGGTCCTTGACGAGCATTCTCAATACCCCCTCAGGAAACGCCTTACCGTCGCGTCGTAGACAACGATGGCCGATCCGTTCGGCGTAGGCTCTACGTAAGTGTTGTTAGACACAGGCTTACGACCGAGGACTTACAGCTGAGGAGTCATCCAGTGACCGCCGGTAGCCCGCCCCGCGTGCTCGTTGACGCCACAAGCGTCCCCGCTGACAGGGGTGGCGTCGGTAGATACGTCGACGGCCTGCTCGGCTCGCTGGGCAAGTTGATCGGCACCGGCATCGAGCTGGCCGTCGTGGCTCTGCGCACCGACGTCGAGCGATATGGGCGGATGCTGCCCGCGGCCGAGGTCATCGCGGCGCCCGCGGCGGTGACACACCGTCCGGCGCGGCTCGCCTGGGAGCAGACCGGCCTGCCGCTGCTTGCCCAGCAGACCGGCGCGCAGGTGCTGCACTCGCCCTTCTATACCTGCCCGTTGCGGGCCGGGTGTCCGGTGACGGTCACCGTGCACGACGCGACCTTCTTCACGGAGCCGGAGCACTACGACAAGTCACGCCGCACGTTCTTCCGCAGCGCCATCAAGACCGCGCTGCGCCGCGCCGACCGGGTGATCGTGCCCAGCAAGGCCACCCGCGACGAGCTGATCCGGCTTCTCGACGCCGACCCGACCCGCATCGACGTGGCATATCACGGCGTCGACCACGCGGCGTTCCACCCGCCGACCGACGAGGAGAAGGCCCGCGTCCGGGCTCGGCTGGGGCTGGGCGGCAGCGAATACGTCGCGTTCCTGGGCGCCAAGGAGCCGCGCAAGAACGTGCCCAACCTGATCCGCGGCTGGGCGCAGGCGGTGCGTGACCGCTCCGAGCCGCCCGCACTCGTCATCGCGGGCGGGCAGGGGCACGACGACGACATCGACCGCGCGGTGGCCGAGGTGCCCGCGCACCTGCGGCTGCTCCGCCCCGGCTACCTGCGCTACGCCGACCTGCCCGGCTTCCTCGGCGGTGCCATGGTGGCCGCCTACCCGTCGTACGGTGAGGGCTTCGGCCTGCCGATCCTCGAGGCGATGGCCTGCGCCGCGCCGGTGCTGACCACGCCACGGCTGTCACTGCCCGAGGTGGGCGGCGACGCGGTGGCGTACACCAGCGAAGACCCCGCGCAGATCGCGACCGACCTGGGCGCACTGCTCGACGACGAGGCGCGCCGGCTCGCGCTCGCCAAGGCCGGGTTCGACCGGGCCAAGGAGTTCACCTGGGAGTCGAGCGCCGAGGTGCACGTCGCGGCCTGGCGCCGCGCCTCCGCCTGAGGCCCTGACCCTCACACGCCGCTCACGGCGGGGAGGGCATGATGGGCTGATGCTCTTCGCCGTCATCCCGGCGGGTGGCAGTGGCACTCGGCTGTGGCCGCTGTCCCGCTCCGGTCACCCCAAGTTTCTGCATCCGCTCACCGGCTCCTCGGCGTCGCTGCTGCAGGCGACGGTGGCACGGCTCGCGTCGCTCACCACCCCGGAGCGGACACTCGTGGTCACCGGAGCGTCACACGCCGCTGCCGTGGCGCGGCAGTTGGCCCAGGTACCCGAAGACAACATCCTGGTCGAGCCGTCGCCCCGCGACTCGTGCGCGGCAATCGCGCTGGCCGCGGCCGTGATCGCGCGGCGTGAGCCACGCGCGGTGATGGGCTCGTTCGCCGCCGACCACTTGATCGGCGACCCGGACCGATACGTCGACGCGGTGCGACGGGCGGTCGCCGGCGCCGAGCGCGGCCTGCTGATGACCGTGGGCATCACGCCGACCAGCCCGGAGACCGGATACGGGTACCTCCAGTGCGGCGGCACCATCGACGGCGGCCCGATGCGCATGGTCGAGGAGTTCAAGGAAAAGCCCGCGTACGACGTCGCGGTGTCCTATGTCGACTCCGGGCGGTATTACTGGAACGCCAGCATGTTCGTGTGGCGGGTCGACGTGTTCCTCGCCGAGCTGGCGCGGCAGCAGCCCGAGCTGCACGCCGGGCTCATCCGGATCGCCGCGGCGTGGGACAGTCCGGCGCGGGGCGACGTGCTCGGCGAGGTCTGGCCGACGCTGCCGAAGATCTCGGTCGACTACGCGGTGATGGAGGGCGCGGCCGCCGCCGGGCTGGTGGGCACGGTCCCGGGCGACTTCGGCTGGAACGACGTCGGTGACTTTCACACGCTCGGCGAGGTGCTGCCGGCCGACCCGGACGGCAACGTGGTGGTCGGCGCCGGGCCCGCGGAGAACAAGCCAGGCGTGCTGCTGCACGACTCGACGGGACTCGTGGTGGTGCCGCAGTCCGGGCGGCTCATCGCCACGCTCGGCCTGCACGACGTGGTCGTGGTCGACACCCCGGACGCTGTGCTGGTCTGCCCGCGTGACCGTGCCCAGGACATCAAACAGGTGGTTTCCCGATTGGCTGACGAATTCCGGTGAGCGAGGAAGACGTCGCCCTTGGCGCCGCCCGAGCGAGCGAACTCGAGAGCACTGAGCTGGCGGTCGGGTGCAACGAGGCGAGCGACCTCCTTCCGGTACGGGCGCCCGAAGTGCTGGCCGCGCACGGCGCACGCCGGGCCTTCTGGACGGTCCTCGACGAGGGGGCGGTCGAGCAGTGCCTGGCACTGCTCGTGCAGAAGAACGACGGCCAGTGGACCGCGCACCATGCGGCGTTCGACGCTGGTCCGGAGACCGGCCGCACCGAAGACGGCGAGGCGCTGGCCCGGCGGGACGGCTGGGTGTACGTGATGGGCTCGCACTTCGGGTCGAAGGGCGGCCCGTTGCGGCCGAAGCGGGCCTTCTTCGCGCGCTTCCGCGAGGCCGACGCCGGCCATCCCGGCGCGGCTCGGCTGGAGATCGTGCGAAACCAGTTCCGCCTGCACCGGGCGATCAACGACGCGCTGGTGGCGGCCGACATCGAGCCGCTGCCGCCGGGTGAGCGGGTGCAGGCCCGCTTCATCGTCGAGACCATCAACCGCGGCACCGCGGGGGAGAAGCGGTGGGTCACCCGCCTCGCGCCGGGCGACCTGCCGCTCAACGTCGAAGGTGCGGTGTTCACCCCGACCGGAACGCTGCTGCTGGGCCTGCGGTTTCCGGTGACGGCGGCGGGTGAGCCGATCTTCGTGGAGATCGCGGGTGTCGAGGGCATGTTCGACGCCGACGCTCGCACCTGGCCTGAGGTGGTGCGCGCGTACGCCGTCACGGGTGTCACGCCGCCCGGCCAGTTGACCGGTTTCCGTGCCCTCACGACAGGCCCTGATGGCGCGTACGACGCCGTGATCGGGTCGATCGACGCGCTCGGCAAGGGCTCGGTGCTGCTCGACGACCACCCGTCCGGCGGCGACGTGACCAGCCGGCACATCCGCTTCGATCCGCCCGATGCCACTCGCGTTCCGGCCAAGCTGGTCGCCGACCTGGCGCCGTTTCACAACGTGGAGGGGCTGGCCGAGGGCTTCTACGTCACCGACGAAGATCATCGGGTCGCTCTCTGGACCCAGTGAGCGCGCTTCCGAGCGACCCGAGCGACCCGAGCGACCCGAGCGGAGCGAGGGCATCAGACACAGTGAGCGCGCGCCGCCCGCAGACCGCACAAAGCGTCGGGAGCGAAGCGACCAGAGCGACTGTGGTCTACAGGGCGGCTTCCGAGCGCGCGAGCGACCCGAGCGGAGCGAGGGCATCAGCAAGGCCCGGGCGGCGGCACCTCCGCGGATGAACGGGGGCCGCGGACCCTCGTGGTGACCGGCCAACCCGGGCCAAGATGAGCATGCCGGTCGGTGCCGCCTACCGTCGAGAACTTTCACTCGTGGCTGAAACATGCAGGTCATTTACGGTGGGTACAGTGGCAGCTTGCTTCGCATCGTGTTCTCCCGCGACGACGTCGCCCGGACGCGTGTTGCCCCGGGCGCCGATCCGCTGTGGGAGCTGGTGCTGAGCCTGCATCTGCTCCGGCGCCCCTCGCTCGACCCGGTGCTGGCCGGCTGGCGGGGCGGGGTGCGCGAAGGGCTCCGCGGCCACGCCGAGATGCGCAGCTTCTACGCGATCAATCCGTCGAACGGATACTTTCCCGACTTCTTGACCCCGCACGACGGCATACACGGTCTCGACGCCGGCCTGGACGCGATCCGCTCCACCCCGAAGCGGCGAATCCACCACGAGCTCAGCCTGATCGACAGCCCGCCGTCCGGACTGGCGCGGGGCGAGGTGCCGGCTGTCGTGCAGCTCACCGACGCGATGAAGCGGTACCAGGAGATCGCCATCACGCCGTACCTGCCACAGATCCGGACCGCAGTCGAAGCCGACCGGGCGCGCCGGGCTCGCACGATGCTCGACTCCGGCGCCGAAGGGCTCCTCACCGGGCTCCACCCGGGTATCCAGTGGGGTGGCGGCGTGCTGGAGGTGTCCAACTACCCGACCAGCCGCGAGCTGCGTCTCGACGGGCGCGGGCTGCTCCTGGTGCCGTCATTCTTCTGCTGTGGCGCCGCGATCACCCTCGTCGACCCGACCCTCCCGCCAGTACTGGTCTACCCCGTCGACCGGCTGGGTGGATTGGCCAGCCGGGCCTCGGGTGGTGCGCTGGCCGCCCTGGTCGGCCGCACCCGGGCTCAGGTGCTCGAGGTGGTCGGCGACGGCGCCTTGACCAGTGAGGTGGCGCGCCGGCTCGGCATCTCGCCCGCGGCTGCCAGCCAGCACACGACGGTACTGCGCAACGCCGGCCTGCTTCTGAGCCAACGCGACCGCAACACGGTTCGCCACATGGTGACCCCGCTGGGGCGAGCGTTGCTCAACCCGTCCTAGGCACAATGATCGAGGTGGGCGCCGCCTCCGCCGCCAGCGCGGCGCGGAGTCGCTGGATGTCCTCACCGAAACGGATCAGGGCGGGCGCCTCGGTGCCGGGCGGCGTCGCGTGGACGCCTTCGCCGGGCACGTGCGTGAAGATCGTGCCGGGCGCGACCACGCCCGCGACCGTCGCGATGGCCCGCGCGACCGCCTCCGGATCACCGTCGGAGTCGCCCGGTGCCAGGGTCGCGGCTTCGCGCAGCCCCGCGGCCCGCGCCTCGGCGGTGCCGAGAGAAAACAGGTCCGCCGCCGCGTCCCGCACGAGCGCCACCGCGCCGGGCCCGTCGCCACCGGGGAGATCCAGGTAGCCCCGCACGACCGCCACCGGCACCTGGCCAACCTTGCCCTTGACCAGTTCGCCCGCCGCCGCCAGCTCGTCGACCACCGCCATCTGCGTGATGTGCAGCTCGTTGCCGTACGGGTCGGTCTCGCCCCGGTGGTCGCGGATCGGGTCGATGCCGGCGGCGCCCAGCGCCACGTCGGTGAGCCCGTTGCGCCACGGCCGCCCCATCGTGTCGGACACGATGACGGCGACGTCGATCCCGTACCGCTCGCGCAGCGCCGCCCGCAGTGACCGCGCCGACGCGTCCGGGTCCTTGGGGAGCAGGACGACCTGAGAACGGTCCACGTTGGACGCGTCGATGCCGGCGGACGCCATAACGAAGCCGTGGTGGGTCTGCACGATGCGGGTCTGGCCGCGCTGGGCCACGGTGCGGGCGGTCTCGGCGGCGAGGATCTCATCGCGAGCCGCCGCCCGTGAAGGCCCGTCGACCGGGACGTCGACCAGCTGCCCCTCCGCTTTGGACACAATCTTGCTGGTGACGACGAGTACGTCGCCGTCGCGCAGCCACGGTGCCGCCTCGCCTATCAGCGCGGCCAGGTCGGCACCGGGGGAGACGTCGCCGATCCCGGTGACCGGCAGTACTTCCAGCCTCATGCGAGTTCCACCGCCGCGCGCACCATCTCGGCGGTGTCCTCCGGCGAGCTCATCCAGAGTGGAATCGCCCGGACCCGCACGTCGGGCACCTCGGCCTCGGAGTCGGTCGAGTCGACCAGCCAGCCGTCGAGTAGGCCGCCCTTCGACCGTGCGCCGTACAGCCCACCGACGCCGGCGGCGCTGCACTCCACGCCCACCACGGCGAGGCACTTGTCGGCCATGCCGCGCACCGGCGCGCCGCCGATGATGGGCGAGACCCCGATGACGGGCGCGCCTCCCGTGGTGACCGCCTCGCGCAGGGCGGCCACCGCGAGGATCGGCGCGATGCTGACTACGGGGTTGCTCGGCGCGACCAGCACCAGGTCGGCCGCCGACAGCGCGTCGAGCACTCCGGCCGCGGGTTTGGCGGACTCGGCCCCGACGAAGACGAACCTTTCGGTGGGGATGGCGCCGCGATGGCGTACCCACCACTCCTGGAAATGCACGGCGCGCTGCGTGCCGTCCAGGGTGACCACCGCGTGCGTCTCCAAGCGGTCGTCGGTCGCCGGCAGCATGCGGACGCCGGGCTGCCAGCGCGCGCACAGCGCCTCTGTGACCGCGGACAGCGGGTAGCCCGCGTTGAGCATGGTAGTGCGCACGAGGTGCGTGGCGATGTCCTTGTCGCCGAGGCCGAACCAGGTGGGCTCGGCCTGATAGGCGGCCAGCTCTTCCTTGACGGTCCAGGTCTCGCCGACCCGGCCCCAGCCACGCTCGGGATCGGCGCCGCCGCCCAGCGTGTACATGACGCTGTCCAGGTCGGGGCAGATCCGGAGCCCGTGCATGATGACGTCGTCGCCGACGTTGACTATGGCGGTGACTTCGGCGCCGTGTTGCCGGGCGTACGCGCGCACGCCGGCAAGGAAGCGGGCGCCGCCGATGCCGCCGGCCAGTACCACGATCCGCATGCCGACATCCTCGCTCAAGCCCCTGGTGTCACACACCGCTACCCCCGGGAGGCTAGGCTCACGGACGCATACCGATATGTCCGCCACCCGCCCCCTGGGGGAGTCTTGACCACGGAACCAGCGGCCGCGCCGACCGACGGGACGCCGGCCAGCAAGTTGACAAAGCCCTTGCGCGAGCTTGCCGCCCTGGTGCTCCTGGGCGCCACGGCGGTATTTCTTTTCGTCGCGCTGCTCGACCTCATGATCCCGGTCGATTTCGACGACAACGACTTCACGAGCCGGTCGTCCAGAAGCTTCGGCGGGTTCATCAACCTGACGACGATCGGCCTGCCGCTGCTCGCGGTGCTGCTCGCCAACCACATCCACCCGCCGGTCGCGCGGGCCAAGCTGATCACGCTGGTGGCGCTGATCGAGTACGCCGTGGCGGCGTTCTTCGGTGTGATCTTCGGTCTGCTGGTCGGCGTGGTGGTCATCATCACCGACATCGGCGCTCGGGCCGGCTTCGAGACGTTCCTGACCCGGTTGGCCTGGGTGGCGGTGCTCGGGGTCGCCGCGTACGCGCTGGTGCGGGTCGGCCGCGGCCTCTATTTCATCCCGAAGCCCACGCCGCAGCCGGGCCAGTACGGTTACCCCCAGCAGCCGGGCTACGCGCAGCCGCCGCCGTACGGCCAGCCGGGCTACCCGCAATACGCCCAGCACACCGCGCAGTACCAGCAGCAGCCGTACTCCCAACAGCCGTACCCACAGCAGCCGTACCCACAGCAGCCAGCCGCGCAGCAGCCGGCCCCGCAGGCGTACCCGACCTCGGCGCCGCCGGCGGCACCGAGCCCGCCTCCGCCCACGCCCGCCCCGCCGGCGCCCGGCCAGCCGGAAGAGGGCCACACGCAGCTCATCAACCCGGCGAGCCAGCAGCCGTCCGCCGGCTACGCCCCGCCGCCCTCGGCACACGGCCAGGGCGACGACGAGCCGCCAACCCAGATCTACCAGCAGCGCTAGTCGCTGTGACCGGTGCCTCAGGCCGTCTCGGCGGCCTGAGGCACGGTGAGGGCTAGGCTGACTCGGGTGGTGGATCACAGCTTGCGGCGGGCGTTGCGCCGGGCCGCCGACGGCAAGGCGCTAGACGTCGACGAGGCCGCCACCCTGCTGGCCGCTCGCGGCGAGGCCCTCGACGAACTGCTCACCATCGCCGGCGCGATCCGCGACGCGGGACTGCGTGACGCCGGCCGGCCGGGCGTCATCACGTTCTCCAAGAATGTCTTCATCCCGCTCACCCGGCTCTGCCGCGACCGGTGCCACTACTGCACGTTCGCGACCGTGCCGCACCGGCTCCCGGCGGCCTTCCTGGAGCGGGACGAAGTGCTCGACATCGCCCGCGCCGGCGCCGCCCACGGCTGTAAGGAAGCGCTTTTCACGCTCGGCGACCGGCCCGAGGAGCGGTGGCCCGCCGCCCGCCAGTGGCTCGACGAGCGCGGCTACGAGTCCGCACTGGACTATGTGCGGGCATGCGCCATCGCGGTACTCGAAGAGACCGGCCTTCTCCCGCACCTCAACCCCGGCGTCCTTTCCTGGGCCGACCTCCAGCGGCTGAAGCCGGTCGCCGCCAGCATGGGCATGATGCTGGAGACCACCGCGACTCGCCTGTGGAGCGAGCAGGGCGGCCCGCACTACGGCTCGCCCGACAAGGAACCAGCCGTGCGGCTCCGGGTGCTCGAAGACGCCGGTCGGGTCGGCGTGCCGTTCACCACGGGCATCCTGATCGGCATCGGCGAGACGCTCCCCGAGCGCGCCGACTCGCTCTTCGCGATCCGCCGCGTCGCCCGCGAGTACGGGAACATCCAGGAATCCATCATCCAGAACTTCCGCGCCAAGCCGGATACCGCCATGCGCGGCATGCCCGACGCGGAGCTCACCGACCTCGCCGCGACGGTCGCCGTCGCGCGCATCCTGCTCGGCCCTCGCGCGCGCATCCAGGCGCCGCCCAACCTCATCGCCGGCGAATACGACCTCCTGCTGCGCGCGGGCATCGACGACTGGGGCGGCGTCTCGCCGGTCACTCCAGACCACGTGAGCCCGGAGCGGCCATGGCCGCAGATCGACGAGCTGAGGGAGCGGTCGGCCGCCGCGGGATTCGCACTGCGCGAGCGCCTGGCCATCTATCCCGAGTACGCCCAGCGCGGCGACCCGTGGCTCGACCCTCGGATCATGCCGCACGTCTCGGCGCTGGCCCTGCCCGATGGCCTGGCCAATCCAGACGCGCCGCTGGTGGGCCGTCCCTGGCAGGAGCCGGACGACTCGGTGCCCACCGGTCGCACCGATCTGCACGAGACGATCGACACCACCGGCCGGACCGGCGATCGCCGCGGCGACTTCGACAACGTGTACGGCGACTGGGCCGCGGTGGCCGACCACGTGGCGACGCCGGTCGCGGCGCACACGGATTCCGATGTGCTCGCCGGGCTCAAGCTCGCGGCCACCGACCCGGCGGCGCTGCTGCTGCCGGAGCACGAGGATTCGGCTGTGGCGCTGTTCAACGCCGACGGCATCGCCCTCGACGAGCTGTGCCGGATCGCCGACGAGCTGCGCAAGGCGGCCGTGGGCGACGACGTCACGTACGTGGTGAACCGGAACATCAACTTCTCCAACGTCTGCTACGTCGGTTGCCGGTTCTGCGCGTTCGCCCAGCGCGAGCGCGACGCCGACGCCTATCGCCTCTCGGTCGAGCAGGTGGCCGATCGGGCCGAGGAGGCCTGGCGGGCGGGCGCCACCGAGGTGTGCATGCAGGGCGGCATCGACCCGAAGCTGCCGGTCACCGCGTACGCCGACCTGGTGCGCGGGGTCAAGGAGCGGGTGCCGCAGATGCACGTGCACGCGTTCTCGCCGATGGAGATCGTGACCGCCGCGTCGAAGGCCGGCATGTCGATCCGAGACTGGCTGACCATGCTGCGCGAGGCCGGGCTCGACACGATCCCGGGTACCGCCGCGGAGATCCTCGACGACGATGTGCGCTGGGTGCTGACCAAGGGCAAACTGCCGGCGGCCACCTGGGTCGAGGTGGTCACCACGGCGCACGAGCTGGGCATCCGGTCCAGCTCCACGATGATGTACGGCCATGTCGACCATCCGCGGCAGTGGCTGGGCCACTTCCGGGTACTGGCCGGCGTGCAGGACCGCACGGGCGGCTTCACCGAGTTCGTGGGACTGCCGTTCGTGCACACCAACGCGCCGATCTATCTTGCCGGCATCGCCCGTCCGGGCCCGACGTGGCGGGAAAATCGTGCCGTGCACGCGATGGCGCGGGTCCTCCTGCACGGCCGGATCGCCAACATCCAGTGCTCCTGGGTGAAGCTCGGCGACGAGGGCACCGTGGCGATGCTCGAGGGTGGCTGCAATGATTTGGGCGGCACGCTGATGGAGGAGACGATCTCCAGGATGGCCGGTTCCGACAACGGTTCGGCCCGCACCGTCGAGCAGTTGCGCGCGATCGCGGCGGCTGCCGGACGGCCAGCGCGCGAGCGCACCACGGCGTACCTCTCCCGGTGACGCGCCTACGGGGCGTTACCCAGGTGGGGGGTGAATCGGTTAGGCGTACCGCGAGTCTTCCGCGGCGCGCCGGAAGGCGGCCCCTATTTATCAGGTTCCGCTTGACGACGCACGCATTACACGCGTGTAATTTCACTGGGGTTGTTCGAATAGTATAGGTTAAACCAACACTGTTCGGACAAATGACACGCCTTCCGCGTGGGGGGTTGCGCCGGCGACGCAGCTGGTGCGCTAGAAGGGGGCATGCTGATGGACGGCCCATTGGAGGCGGCCGACCTGATCGGGGACGCGCCGGAATGGCAGGAGCGCGCACTGTGCTCGCAGACCGACCCGGAGGCGTTCTTCCCGGAGAAGGGCGGATCGACCCGCGAAGCCAAGCGCATCTGCTCGCGGTGCGAGGTCAAGGCCGAGTGCCTGGAGTACGCGCTAGCGCACGACGAGCGCTTTGGCATCTGGGGCGGACTCTCCGAACGGGAGCGCCGCAAGCTCAAGCGACGGGTGGCCTGAGACCCGCGCGGGGGGCGTGGGTGCTTTGTGTCGGTAAGGGAGCCGTGGCGACCAACGACGGCGAACGACCCGAATTCTGGTTCGGTTTGCTCAGGCCAGCTCGTCCGGGTCCACACCGAGCAGGTTCGCGACCTGTTCGATGATGACGTCATGCACTAGATCGGCCAGATCGTCACGGTCCATGGCCCGAAATTCCAGCGGGCGGCGGTAGAGCACGATCCGGGGCGGCACCTCCTGCCGCCCAGGGCGCCCCGGCAGCAGCCGGGCCAGGGGCACCTCGCCGTCTTCGAGCACGTCAGAGTCGTAGACGTTCAGATCCGGCGGCACATCTTCGACCGCGAACTCGACACCAGCCAGCTCCTTGGCGAACCGCCGCTCCAGGCTCTCGACCGTGTCGAGCACAAGATCGTCGAAGATCTCCGCTTTGGTGCGGGCCAGCGGCACCGTGGCGGGCACCAGCCGGCCACGCAGGCCGCGCCCATGCCGGTCACGATGGGTGCGGCGGCCGGCGCCGGGGCGACGGGGTTCGGGACTGCTCACGTCAAGAATGTAGTCGCACTCCGCACCGACCAACTCACGCGGCCGGCGTGTCGCAGCGCCATCCTGAGCGCCGAAGCGGGTAGGAGAGATAACGTGCCGCCGTGAGGTCACCACGGCGCTGCTCCCGAAACGGCTGCCCCCGCCAAGCCGTCGCCACGTTGACCTATGTCTACAACGACAGCACGGCTGTTGTGGGGCCTTTGGCGGCATTTGCCGAGCCGCACACGTACGACCTGTGCGAGCCCCATGCCCGCAGCCTGACCGCCCCCCGCGGGTGGGAGTTGGTGCGGCACGACGGCGAGTTCGCGCCCCCTCCGCCGACGACGGACGACCTGGTCGCCCTGGCCGAGGCCGTGCGCGAGGCAGCCCGTCCGGTGCAGCGCCAGGACGAAGATCTTCCCGACCCCCACCCGCACCCACACCAGCAGGGCCGCCGGGGCCACCTCCGCGTGATCCCCCCAGCCCACTAGCGGCTGCCTCGCTAGAGGCGGGCGGCGTCCGCCCAGGTCACCAGCTTGCGGACCGCGTTGACGCCGACCCAGCGCAGCGGCTCGGGCGCCCAGTGCGGCGACCGGTGCCCCACCCAGGGCAGCGCGGTCAGGTCGCTCTCCACGCCAAGGACCAGGTCGGCGAGGGTACGCCCGGCGAGGTTCGCGGTGCCGACACCGTCGCCGACGTACCCGCCGGCCCAGCCCAGCCCGGTGCTCCGGTCGAGCCCCACCGAGGCCGACCAGTCCGCGGGGATGCCCACCGCACCACCCCACGAGTGCGTCAGGGGCACCGACCCGAGTGCCGGGAACAGATCCGCGAGCGTCCGGCGCAGCGCCTCGAACACGCGTGGTTCGCTGTCGTACTCCGGCCGCGTCCGCGACCCGAAGTGGTACGGCGCCCCGCGCCCGCCGAAGACCAGCCGGTTGTCGGCCGTGCGCTGGCCGTAGATGATCAGCCGCCGGAAGTCGGAGAACGTCTCCCGCTCGGCCAGCCCGGCGTCCACCCAGAACGCGTCCGGCAGCGGCGGTGTCGCCACGATCAGCGAGTAGATCGGCGCGATAGCCCGCCGCAGGCCCGGCAGCCCCGACGTGTACGCCTCGGTGGCCCGTATGACGACGGGTGCCCGTACCGCGCCGGCAGGTGTGTCGACGGCGCCCTTGCGCAGCCGCAGCGCCGGCGTGCCCTCGTAGATCGTGACGCCCCGGGCCTCCACCGCCCGCGCGAGGCCGCGCACCAGCCGAGCCGGGTGGATGGCCGCGCAGTTGGGCGTGTACGTGCCGCCGAGCACCCGTGTGGCGCCGCACCGCTTGCGGGCCTCGTCGGCGCTGAGGAGCACAAGGTCCTCCGTCTCCCGAACGGCGGCTTCGGCACGACGGAGCTGTGCCGGTGTCCGGGCCAGTGTGACCGTGCCGCCTTTCGCCCAGTCGCAGTCGATGCCCTCGGCGGCTGCCACCCGCCCGACCTCGTCCACTGTGGCTTCCATCGCGCGCCTAATCGCCACGACGCCGGCCTTGCCGTGCCTGCGGGCAAGCAGGGGCGCGGGTGTGGGGAAGAGCGCGGAGCACCAGCCGCCGTTGCGCCCGGACGCCCCGAACCCGGCGATCTCCTTCTCCACCACGGCGATCCGCAGCGACGGCTCGGCCCGCGCCAGGTAGTACGCCGTCCACAGTCCCGTGTATCCGGCACCGACGATCGCGACGTCGGCGACGATCGGCCCTGGCAGTGGCGGTCGCGGCTGCAAAGAGCCCACTGTGGACATCCAGAGGTTCACAACCGTTGCCACGCCTCGGTCAGCACCGCACGCAGGATCTGCTCCATCTCGTCGAACTGTGGCTGCTCGGCGATGAGCGGCGGCGCGAGCTGCACCACGGGGTCACCCCGGTCGTCGGCCCGGCAGTACAGGCCGGCCTGGAAGAGCGCGGTGGAAAGGAAGCCGCGCAGCAGCCGCTCGGACTCGGCGTCGTCGAACGTCTCCCGGGTCGCCTTGTCCTTCACCAGCTCGATCCCGTAGAAGTACCCGTCGCCGCGGATGTCCCCGACGATCGGCAGGTCTCCCAAGCGCTCCAACGTGGACCGGAACGCGTCTTCGTTGGCGCGGACGTGGCCGACGAGGTCTTCGCGGGCGAAGATGTCGAGGTTCGTCAGCGCGACGGCGCACGAGACCGGGTGCCCGCCGAACGTCACGCCGTGCGCGAACATGCCCTGCTCGGCCAGGAACGGCTCGATCAGCCGGTCGGAGGCGATCATCGCGCCGAGCGGGGAGTACCCGGACGTGAGCGCCTTGGCGGTGGTGATGATGTCCGGCTGGTACCCGTACCGTTCGGCGCCGAAGTACGTGCCGAGCCGCCCCCACGAGCAGATCACCTCGTCGGAGACGAGCAGCACGTCGTACTCGTCGCAGATTTCGCGGACCCGCTGGAAGTACCCGGGTGGCGGCGGGAAGCAGCCGCCGGAGTTCTGGACCGGTTCCAGAAAGATCGCCGCGACCGTGTCTGGGCCCTCGCGTTCGATGGCGCGGGCGATCTCGTCGGCCGCCCAGCGGCCGAACGCCTCAAGGTCGTCGCCGTGCTCCGGGGCGCGGTAGAAGTTCGTGTTCGGCACCTTGATGCCACCCGGCACCAGTGGCTCGAAGTCGCTCTTGATGCTCGGCAACCCGGTGATCGACAGCGCGCCCATCGACGTCCCGTGGTACGCGATGAACCGGCTGACCACCTTGTGCTTGGTGGGCTTGCCGATCCGCTTGTAGTAGGCGCGAGCCAGCTTCCAGGCCGCCTCGACGGCTTCGGAGCCGCCCGTGGTGAAGAAAACCCGGTTGAGGTCGCCCGGAGTCAGTGCTGAGATCCGTTCGGCCAGCTCGATCGCGGCCGGGTGCGCGTACGACCAGAGGGGAAAGAACGCCAGCTCGGCGGCCTGTTTGGCGGCTGCCTCGGCGAGCTCGGTGCGCCCGTGGCCGGCGTTGACCACGAAGAGTCCGGCGAGCCCGTCGAGGTACCGGCGACCCTGGGCGTCCCAGATGTAGGCGCCTTCGCCGCGCACGATCGTGGGTACTTCCTCGTCGCGGTAGCTCGCCATCCGGGTGAAGTGCATCCAGAGGTGATCAGTGGCGTTCCCCATGTCAACGATTACCGCATACGGCTGCGCGGATAGGCAAGTGATCCCGTTGCCAAAGAGGGGAGTAGCAACGAAATCCGTAGTCAGGCGGTTCCCCAGGAATATGTCTGTTTGCGTAGCTTCAGGTACACGAACGCCTCCGTCGCGACCACGCCCTCCACCTCGCGGAGCCGGCTGATGATCTCCAGCAGGTGGTCGTCGTTGCGGCAGACCACCTCGGTGAGCAGGTCGAACGAGCCGGCGGTGATCACCACGTAGTCGACCTCATCGATCTCCGCCAGCCGGTCGGCGATCGTCTCCAGGTCACCCGTGGTGCGCAGGCCGATCATGGCCTGCCGGGGAAAGCCGAGCTGGAGCGGGTCGGTGACCGCCACGATCTGCATGACGCCGGCGTCGAGCAGCCGCTGTACCCGCTGCCGGACCGCCGCCTCGGAGAGCCCGACCGCCTTGCCGATCGTGGCGTACGGGCGCCGCCCATCCTCCTGAAGCTGCTCGATGATCTGCTTGGCGATGTCGTCGAGCAGCACGTGGCTGGCTCCCTCACGAACCATGCCGTACCTTTCCGGGGGTCGATGTTTCTAACGTATTTCGTTGCAAAATCATAGATCTGCGACGGAATCCCTTGTGAGACTAGGATCACCATGTCAGGATCGGTCGTCTCACCGCGCAACCCTGGGAGTCGTCGATGCGCTACCCCCACCATCGCTCTCCGTCACCGGAAGCCGCCTCCCTGCTGACCGCGCTGGCCACCGTCAAGCGGCGCACCCTGATGCGAAGCGCCCTGGTGGTCGCCGCGGGCGGCACGCTGGCCGCCTGCGGCACCGAGGGCACCAAACAGAACGAGGCTAGCTGCGTCAGCGACGACCTCTCCAGCACGGAGAAGAAGCTCGCGTTCTCCAACTGGCCGCAGTACCTGGACGTCGACGAAAACGACGAGTCCAAGCGGCCCACTCTCGAAGCATTCCAGAGCAACACCGGCATCCAGGTCACCTACACCGAGGACGTCAACGACAACGACGAGTTCTTCGGCAAGGTGCGCAACCAGCTCGCCAACTGCCAGTCGACGGGCCGCGACATCTTCGTGCTGACCGACTGGATGGCGGGGCGCGTGATCCGGCTCGGCTGGATCCAGAAACTCGACAAGGCCGCCATCCCGAACGTCCAGGCCAACCTGCTCCAGTCGCTGCGCGGCCGGCCGATCGACTCCAGCGACGACCACGCCGTGCCGTGGCAGTCCGGGCTGAGTGGCATCGCGTACAACGGCGCCGTGACCGGCGAGGTGCGCACCGTCGACGAGCTGCTCACCCGCGCCGACCTCAAGGGCAAGGTGACCTGCCTGACCGAGATGCGCGACACGATGGGCCTGCTGCTGCTGTCGAACGGGCACGATCCCGGCAACTTCACCGAGGCCCAGTTCGACGACGCACTGGAGAAGCTCAAGCGCGCGGTGGCGTCTGGGCAAATCCGCCGGTTCACGGGCAACGACTACGCCCCCGACCTGGCCAAAGGTGACATCGCGGCGTGCATCGCCTGGTCCGGCGACGTGCTCCAGCTGACCGCGGAGAACGAAAAGATCCAGTTCGTCGCGCCGGACTCTGGAGTCATGCTCTGGTCCGACAACATGCTGGTGCCCAACAAGGCCACCCACAAGGCCAACGCCGAGAAGCTCATGAACCACTACTACGAGCCGGCGGTGGCGGCCGAGCTGGCCGCCTACGTGAACTACATCTGCCCGGTCCAGGGCGCCCAGGAAGCGATCACCAAGATCGACCCCGAGCTGGCCGCGAACCCGCTGATCTTCCCGGACGACGCGACGCTCGGCCGAACCAAGGTCTTCATGGCCCTCGACGAGGCCCAGGAACGGACATACTCGCAGAAGTTCCAGCAAGCCATCGGGGCGTAGGCATGGGCGATCTTCGGTTGGTCAGCCTGACCAAGCGGTTCGGGATCTTCACGGCGGTAGACGACCTCAGCCTCACCGTGCCGCAGGGCTCGTTCTTCGCCCTGCTCGGCGCGTCCGGCTGCGGCAAGACCACGACGCTGCGGATGGTGGCCGGGCTGGAGGAGCCGACGAGCGGCCAGGTGCTGCTCGACGGCGAAGACATCAGCCGCCTGCGGCCGTACAAGCGGCCGGTCAACACCGTCTTCCAGAGCTACGCGCTCTTCCCACACCTCGACATCTTCGAAAACGTCGCGTTCGGCCTGCGGCGGCGCGGCGTGCGCGACGTGCCGGAGCGGGTCGCGCGCATGCTCTCCCTGGTGCAGCTCGACGGGTACGGCAAGCGCCGCCCCACCCAGCTCTCCGGCGGCCAGCAACAGCGGGTCGCGCTTGCCCGCGCGCTCATCAACGAGCCGCAGGTGCTGCTGCTCGACGAGCCGCTCGGCGCGCTCGACCTCAAGCTCCGACGGCAGATGCAGATAGAGCTGAAGCGCATCCAGACCGAGGTGGGGCTCACGTTCGTGCACGTCACCCACGACCAGGAGGAGGCCATGACGATGGCCGACACGGTCGCGGTGATGAACGCCGGCCAGATCGAGCAGCTCGGCGCACCGGCCGAACTGTACGAGTACCCGGCCAGCCCGTTCGTCGCCAACTTCCTGGGCCAGTCCAACCTGCTCGCGGGGGACGTCGCCGGCAAGGCCGGCGACGACGTGGAAGTGACGGCGTACGGCGGTCGCTTCTCGCTGCCCGCCGGCCGCTGCCGGGCCGACGCGGGCTCCGTCTATTTAGGAGTACGCCCAGAGAAGCTCCGCCTGGCGGCGATGGTGGACGAGGTACCAGCTGGCCACCAGTACGTCACCGGCGTCGTCACCGACTCGTCCTATGTGGGCGTCAGCACGCAGTACCTCGTTCGCACCGCCTGGGGCACCGAGCTTTCCGTGTTCGCGCCGAACAGCGGGGTGGCCGAGCAGGTCCCGGTGGGCGCCGACGTGGCCGCGTACTGGCACCCCCGGCACGCGTTCCTCCTGCGCCGCGAGCCGGGCGCTGGCGACGCGACCCAACCGCTACTGGAATCCGTTCCATGAGCGTCATCGCGCACCTGCCGGCCTCTGACACACCGGCACCGCCGCCGCGCCGGCGGAGTGGCAAGTGGCTGCCGTACCTGTTGCTGTTGCCGGGCGGGCTGTGGCTGACGCTCTTCTTTGCGGTGCCCATCTTCCAGCTCGGCGCCACCAGCCTCTACGACCCGAGCGGCTCCCTCGAACAGGGCTACGCGATGACGTGGGCGTTCGGCAACTACACCGACGCGCTCAGCCAGTACTGGCCGCACTTCGCGCGCTCGCTCGTGTACGCCGGCATCGCCACCGTGCTGTGCCTGCTGCTCGGCTACCCGCTGGCGTACGCGATCGCGCAGAAGGCGGGCCGCTGGAAGAACCTCATGCTGGTGTGCGTCATCGCGCCGTTCTTCACCAGCTTTCTGGTGCGCACGCTCGCGTGGAAGACGATCCTGTCGGACAACGGCGCGGTGGTAGGTGTCCTACGCGACCTGCACCTGCTCGACGCGAATGGCCGGTTGCTGGCCACTCCGATCGCGGTGGTGCTCGGCCTCACGTACAACTTCCTGCCGTTCATGGTGCTTCCGCTGTACGCCAATCTGGACCGGCTCGACGGCCGGCTGCTGGAGGCGGCGAACGACCTGTACGCGAGCCCCGCCCGCGCCTTCGCCAAGGTGACCCTGCCGTTGTCGATGCCCGGCCTGGTCGCCGGCACGCTCCTGACGTTCATCCCAGCGGCCGGCGACTACATCAACGCCGAACTGCTCGGCACGCCCAACGAGTACATGATCGGCAACGTCATCGACTCGGCGTTCCTCGTGCGCCTCGACTATCCACAGGCGGCCGCGCTGTCGTTCATCCTGATGGCAGCGATCCTGGCGATAGTGTTCGTGTACATCAAGCGAGCCGGCACGGACGAGGTGGTCTGATGCACCGTCTGGGGCGTTGGGTCGCCGACCACTGGATTCTCGCCATCGGGCTGCTCGTGCTCGGATACCTCTTCCTGCCGATCGCGGTGGTGGTCGGCCTCTCGTTCAACCGGCCGTCGAGCCGCCTCTCGTACGACTTCAACGAGTTCACTCTGGACAACTGGACGAGCCCGTGCGGCCCTGGCGACATGTGTGACGCGGTCGTGCGCAGCGTCCAGATCGGATTCGTCGCCACCGTCGCGGCGACCGTACTGGGCACGCTGATGGCGTTCGCGATGGTGCGGCACCGCTTCCGCGGCCGGGGCGCCACCAACCTGCTCATCTTCCTGCCGATGGCCACGCCCGAGGTGGTGATGGGTTCGTCGCTGCTCGCCCTCTTCGTGGCCGGGGGCGCGCCGCTGGGGTTCTGGACCGTCGTCATCGCCCACGTCATGTTCTGCGTGTCTTTCGTCGTGGTGACCGTGAAGGCGCGGCTGTCCGGCTTGGACACGCGGCTGGAGGAGGCGGCGATGGACCTCTACGCCAACGAGTGGCAGGCGTTCCGCCGCATCACGCTGCCGCTGGTGTTTCCTGGCATCGTGGCCGGCGCGCTGCTGGCGTTCTCACTGTCCTTCGACGACTTCATCATCACGAACTTCAACTCGGGCACCACGGTCACGTTCCCCATGTACGTGTGGGGTGCTTCCCAGCGCGGCATCCCGCCGCAGGTCAACGTGATCGGCACCGCCATGTTCCTGGTATCGCTGCTGCTGGTGCTCGGCACGATGGTTCGGCGGCGCCGGGCGGTGTACGCCTGATGCGGGTCCTCGTGCTCGGCGCCGGCGGGGTCGGTTCGGCCGTGGTCTCGATCGCCGCCAGGCGGTCGTTCTACGACTCGGTCGTCGTGGCCGACTACGATCCGGCCCGCGCCGGCCGCGCCGCTTCCACAGTGGACGACCGGTTCATCCCCGCTCATGTGGATGCCTCGTCGGCGGATGCGGTGGAGGCGCTCTGCCGGGAGCACCGGATCACGCACGTGCTCAACGCGGTCGACCCGCGGTTCGTCATGCCCATCTTCGAAGGCGCGTTCCAGGCGGGCGCGCACTACCTCGACATGGCGATGTCACTGTCCCGCCCGCACCCCGACCGCCCGTACGAGGAATGCGGTGTGAAACTGGGCGACGCGCAGTTCGCCCAGTCGGAGGCGTGGGAGGCCGCCGGTCGGCTCGCGCTCGTCGGCATCGGCGTCGAACCGGGCCTGTCCGACGTCTTCGCCCGGTACGCCGCCGACGAGCTCTTCGCCACCATCGACGAGATCGGAGTGCGCGACGGGGCCAACCTCGTCGTGGAGGGCTACGACTTCGCACCGTCGTTCTCCATCTGGACCACCATCGAGGAGTGCCTGAACCCGCCGGTGATCTGGGACGCGGTGCGCGGCTGGCACACCACCGAGCCGTTCTCCGAGCCCGAGCTGTTCGACTTTCCCGAGGGCATCGGGCCGGTCGAGTGCGTCAACGTCGAGCACGAAGAGGTGCTGCTGATCCCACGCTGGGTCAAGGCCGGCCGGGTCACGTTCAAGTACGGCCTCGGCGCCGAGTTCATCGACGTCCTGCGTACGCTGCACAAGCTCGGCCTCGACGGCACCGACCCGGTGCGCGTGGGTGGCGTGTCGGTCGCGCCGCGCGACGTGGTGGCCGCCTGCCTGCCCGACCCGGCGACGCTCGGCGACCGCATGCGCGGCAAGACCTGTGCCGGCACCTGGGTGCGCGGCACGTCACCCGCCGGCACCCCACGCGAGGTGTACCTGTACCACGTGGTCGACAACCAGTGGTCGATGGCGGAGTACGGGCACCAGGCGGTCGTATGGCAGACCGCCATCAACCCCGTGGTCGCCCTCGAACTGCTCGCGTCGGGCACCTGGTCCGGTGCCGGTGTGCTCGGTCCGGAGGCGTTCCCGCCGCGACCATTTCTGGATCTTCTCGGCGACTACGGCTCGCCGTGGGGTATGCAGGAGCGATGAGCCGATACGGAGCCATGTACGGGCCGGACCTGACGTTTCTGGGCGTCGACCGCTGCGACCTGACCGACACCGCGTCGTACGCCGGCGCCGACGTCGTCATCGTTGGCGCGCCCTTCGACGGCGGCACCTCGCACCGCCCCGGCACCCGCTTCGGGCCGTCGGCGATCCGGAAGGCGTGCTACCTGCCCCACGACGGCTCCCGACCGTCTCTCGCACTGCGCGTCGACGCGCTGCGCGACCTGCGCGTGTACGACGCCGGCGACGTGGAGATGTTCAGCGGCGACATCGAGCGCTCGCTCGGCGCGCTGGAGGAGGCCGTCGCGGCGGTAGCCACCAGCGGCGCGATACCCATCATCCTCGGCGGCGACCACTCCATCGCGTTGCCGGACGCGACCGGAGTCGCGAGGCACCTCGGGTTCGGCCGGGTGTCGATGGTGCACTTCGACGCGCACGCCGATACCGGGCACTCCGCGTTCGGCTCACTGTACGGCCACGGCCAGCCGATGCGCCGTCTCATCGAGTCCGGCGCCGTACGCGGCGACCGCTTCCTCCAGATCGGCCTTCGCGGGTACTGGCCCGGGCCGGAGACGCTGTCCTGGATGGCCGAGCAGCGGATGCGCTCGTACGAGATGACCGAGATCGTGGCGCGCGGCCTCGACGAGTGCCTGACCGAGGCGTACGCGATCGCGGTCGACGACTGCGACGGCGTCTTCCTGTCCGTCGACATCGACGTGGTCGACCCCGGCATGGCGCCCGGCACCGGCACGCCAGAACCCGGCGGGTTAACGGGCCGGCAACTGCTCGACGCGGTCCGCCGGTGCTGCTACGAACTGCCCGTGGTGGGCGTGGACGTCGTCGAGGTCGCCCCGCCGTACGACCAGGCCGACGTGACCGCGTACCTCGGCAACCGCGTCGTGCTCGAAGCCCTCTCCGCGATAGCCCGCCGCCGCACCGGCATCCCCTGGGACCCCCGCCAACCCTTGCTCGACGGCCGCTGACGGGGCAGCTGCGGCCCTCCCAGCCGAGTGAGATTGCGGTGTGGGACTACCGAAGGACGACGCCAGCGCCCTGGAATGGCTACTGTTCCAGCAGTCCGGCGTAATCACGTGGCCGCAGGCGGTGGCCGAGCTGGGCGCGGGCCGAGTCCGTCACCTGCTCAAGACCGGCCGCTGGCGCCGCGTCTGCCGCGGCTTACTGATTGCGGGGAACGGACCGGTCAGCCGCGAACAGCAGTGGTGGGTGGCTGTGCTGGCGGCAGGCGAAGGTGCGCTCCTCGCCGGTCTAGCGGCGGCACGAGCGGGCGGCTTGCGCGGCAAATGGCGATACGAGCCGGTCGACGTGCTTATCCCCTATGGGCGATACGCCGCCGACCTGTTGCGCCGCCTCCCGATCGACATGGCAGCCGTCCGCGTCCGCCGCACGCAGACACTTCCGGAGTCGCACCGGCAGCGCGCCCGCCCAGACCGCACCTCGATGGCGCGGTCGGTCGTGGACGCCGCGCAGTGGATGCACTCCGACGCTGACGCGCAGTCGGTGCTCGCCGCTGCCTACCAGCAGCGCCGCGTCACGCCAGCGGAGTTAGGCGACGTCGTGAAGACGATGCCCAAGGCGCGTCGCCATGCTCTGATGGTGGCGACCATAGCCGATCTTGAAGGTGGCGCCGAGGCCCTTTCGGAGATCAACCTTGTCCGGCTGTGCCGGCGACACGGGTTGCCCGTGCCAGACCTTCAAGAGCGCCGAACCGACGCCAGCGGCCGGGTGCGGTACCTCGACGGGTACTGGCGCGAGTGGCGCGTCCACATCGAGATCGATGGCGCTCACCATATGGACGCGGGGCAGTGGGCCGCGGATATGCGACGGCAGAACGAGGTCTGGATCGCCGGTGACCGTATTCTGCGGTTCGCCGCTTTCGACCTCCGCACCCGTCCGGCGGAGGTGGCGCGCCAGATTCGCGCGGCGCTGGAGGCATCGGGCTGGCGCCCGAGATCTTGAATAGTTGTTGCTGCTGGAGCTACAACAACTATTCAAGATCTCGGCGGTGCGCGCGACCTGAGCGCCGACTTCTTGCAGGTTGACTCGGCGTGTCATCATCCTGGGTACCGCTGGATGACGAACGGGGGGCGGCGCGAGGCGATGGGCGGCTTTGTCGAGGCGACGCTCGAATTTCCGACCGTCCTTTTCAGCTTTCTCCTCCTGATCGTCGTTGCGTACTGGGTGCTGGTTTTGACCGGTACCACCGATGTCGAAGACGCGGACGGCTTCGGTGATTTCCTCGGCGGCCTAGGTCTCGGCGGCGCGCCCGTCGCCGTGGTGGGTTCCATTCTGATCGCGGTCGCCTGGTTTGCCAGCCTTGTCGGCGGCGTCCTATTCAGTGGCCCGGTGCTCGCTGCCGTGGCGCTCGTTATCGCTGTTCTCCTCGCGTGGCTGTGCACCCGCCTGTTGATGGTGCCGTTGCGCAAGGTCTTTCGCGCCGGCCCGGAGGCGTCTCGCAACGACTTCGTCGGCGGGCTCTGCGTGATCCGCACCGGGCGGGTCAGCGCCAGCTTCGGCCAGGCGGAAGTGACCGCCGCCGACGGCTCCTCCGCCATCGTGCAGGTCCGGCAGGCGGGCGAAGACCCGCTGCGCGCGGGCAGCCAGGCCCTCATCTACGACTATGACGTCGACGGCGAGTTCTTCTGGGTCACGCCCGTCGCCCCTCACAGTTAGAAGGAAACATCTGATGGATGTCATCACCACCGGGCTAGGCGTGCTCATCGCTGTGCTGCTGCTCGTCTTCGTCGGCCTTCTCTTCATGGTGGGCCGGCTCTTCCGGAAGGTCGAGCAGGGCAAGGCACTGATCGTCTCTAAGGTGCGGAAGGTCGACGTCACGTTCACCGGCGCCGTCGTCATGCCCGTGCTGCACAAGGCCGAGATCATGGACATCTCGGTCAAGACGATCGAGATCGAGCGGACGGGCAACGAAGGGCTCATCTGCCGCGACAACATCCGCGCGGACATTCGCATCTCGTTCTTCGTACGGGTCAACAAGACGACCGAAGACGTCATCAAGGTGGCGCAGGCCATCGGCACGCTCCGGGCCAGCGACCAGGAGACGTTGCAGGAACTCTTCAACGCGAAGTTCTCCGAGGCGCTGAAGACGGTGGGCAAGCAACTCGACTTCGTCGATCTGTACACCAAGCGCGACGAGTTCCGCGACCAGATCATCGCGGTGATCGGCACCGACCTCAACGGGTACAGCCTGGAGGACGCGGCGATCGACTTCCTGGAGCAGACGCCGATGTCCAAACTGGACCCGGCCAACATCCTTGACGCGCAGGGCATCCGGAAGATCACCGAGCTGACCGCGATCGAGCACGTCAAGACCAACGAGTTCCAGAAGAAGGAACAGAAGGAGATCACCCGCCAGAACGTCGACGCGCGCCAGACCATCCTGGAGCTGGAGCGGCAGCAGGCCGAGGCGGAGATCAAGCAGCGGCGGGAGATCGAGACGCTGCGGGCGCGCGAAGAGGCCGAGATCACCATGGCCCACGCGCAGGAGCGGCAGCGGGCCGAGGGCGCGCACCTGCGCACCGAGGAGCAGTTGGGCATCCAGCAGGAGAACAAGGCGCGCGAGATCGCGGTCGCCGCCAAGAACCGCGAGCGGGTCATCGCGATCGAGACCGAAAAGATCGAAAAGGACCGCATGCTGGAGGTCATCGCCCGCCAGCGCGAGACCGAGCTCACCACGATCTCCAAGGACAAGGAGGTCGAGGCCGAGAAGCGGGCCATCGCCGAGGTGATCCGTGAGCGCATCGCGGTCGAGAAGACCGTCGCTGAGCAGGAAGAGAACATCAAGCGCCTGCGGGTCGTCGAGGAGGCCGAGCGGGCGCGCCAGGCGACCGTGATCCACGCCGAGGCCGAGGCGCAGGAGGCCCTGGTCAAGGACATCAAGGCCGCCGAGGCCGCCGAGCAGGCCGCGAAGCACAAGGCCCGCGAGTCGCTGGTGCTGGCCGAAGCGCGGCAGCAGGCCGCCGAGTTGGAGACTCGCGCGAAGATCCGGCTCGCCGAAGGCGTGCAGGCCGAGGCGGCCGCCGAGGGCCTGGCCGAGGTACAGGTGCGCGAGCGGGACGCCGTGGCCATCGAGAAGGTGGGCCGCGCGCACGCCGCAGTCGAGCGGGAGAAGGCCCTGGCGGCGGCCGAGGGCGCCGAGAAGGTCGGCCTCGCCGAGGCCGCGGTCGAGCGGGAGAAGGCGCTCGCGGTGGCCACGGGCACGGAGAAGCTCGGCCTCGCCGAGGCCGCAGTCGAGCGGGAGAAGGCGCTAGCGGTGGCCGACGCGGTACGCGAGAAGCTCAAGGGCGAGGCCGAGGGCCTCACGGACAAGGCCGCTGCGATGGCCGCGCTCGACGAGGCGACGCGCCAGCACGAGGAGTACCGTCTGCGGCTGGAGGCGGAGAAGGAGATCCGGCTCGCCAGCATCGACGTGCAGCGGCAGGTGGCCGAGGCGCAGGCAACCATCGTCGGCAAGGGCCTGGAGCGGGCGAACATCGACATCGTCGGCGGCGACTCGGTGTTCTTCGACCGGCTGATGGGCTCGATCACCGCCGGCAAGAGCGTCGACGGCTTCGTGCAGCACTCCGACGTCACGCAGAGCCTGGCCCGGCCCTACCTGGACGGCTCGGCCAACTTCACCCAGGACCTCGCCAAGGTGCTCGGCTCGCTCAGCACCGCCGACGTGCAGAACCTCACACTGTCCGCGTTCCTGGCGCAGCAGATGAAGTCCGGTGGTGCCGACGCCGACAAGCTGAAGGAACTGCTCAGCACGGCAAAGCGCCTCGGCCTCGCCGACGCGCCGATCGCTGAGCTCAACTCGAAGTGACCGCGGCTACGCAGGAGGCGCGCGCCGATCTGGACGCCGGCACCTACGAGGTGCTGCGCGGCCGGCTCGGCGAGCGCGCGGCCGAGCTGGCCCGGAGGGCGGAGGCGCTCAACGCCGAGCGCCTCAAGGTCTTCGGCGCCGCGGAGCTGCGCCTCATCGGCACCGAGCGCATCCGCACCGAGCACAACTGCGTGCCGCGCGACATCGTGTCGATCGATGGGCTGATGCTCTTCGGCTACAACGTCTTCATTGGACTCAAGCCGGAGACCACAGTCGACGACGTGTTCTCGCTGCACGCGTTCAGTCGCGACGGCGAGGCGTTCCGGTTCGACGCGCCCGGCGACGGGGCCTTCCTGCGCGACCCGCAGTTCCTTCGGGACTTTGGCGAGCTGTACCGGTACTACCGGGAGACCCGGCTCATGCAGATACGCCGGATGGAGGGGCGGCTGCTGGCCATCTTCCAGACCGGCCCGCGGCCGGAGGACATCCGGGTGCTGCGGTGGCGGATCGACCCCGACGGCTCGATGTCCTACATGGACAACCGCGGCGAGCGCGACCACGTCTTTCCGGCATCGCACGACTTCGAGTGGGTTGAAACCACCCGCGATCAGCACGTGACCGGCCGGCACCCGCACATCTCCATCGACGGCGACGTCTTCGTCGAGACGGTCGGCGGCACGCTGACCGTCAAGGTCGAAAACAACACCGAGACCGGCGAGGGCATCTACAGCGAGCCGGTCGAAGAGCCATTGCAGAGCCTCGCCGACGCCGACATCCAGTACGCCCGGGTCGGGTCGCTGATCCTGCTGCGCATCCGGCCGTACAAGGAGACCGCCTGGCGGCACCTGGTGTTCAACACCAGGACCAAGGGTGTGGTGCGGCTCGACGGCATCGGGCAGGCGTGCCAGCGGCTGCCGGAAGACCATGGCCTCATCTTCCCGGGCGGCTACTATCTGGCGACCGGGGCCAGCCGCACGTTCGACACCGACGTGACGAGCCTGGAGTTCGAGCGGGTCATCCGGTCGACCAACGGCGAAGACGTGCTGTACGTCTTCCACGCCCGCGCCGAGGGCCGCTCCTTGCTGTTGCCGTACAACGTGATCCGCAAAGAGGTCGCAGCCCCGGTACCGTGCCACGGCTACTCGCTTTTCGACGACGGCACGCTGGTGGTCTTCCGGGCCACGTCAGACGAGCCGACCCGGGTGCACCCGATGCAGGTGTGGCAGACGCCTTACCTGTCGGACACCTACGCCGCGAAGCAGCCGGTCGGCACCGGGCCGCTGGAGCGCGTCGGCAACGCCGACCTGGTACGCGGGATCTCGGACTGCCTGTCGGTGTCGCGCATGGTCGACGAGATGAGCCCGTCCACGGCCGTCTTCGAAGGGCTGATCTCCGCCTGCGCCCGCATCTTCGACCACTACCACTGGCTGGGCGAGCGCGAGCTGGGCGACCTGCGCGCGCCACTCGCCGAGGTGCGCGCGACCGCCGAGCAGGTACTGGACGAGTTCGAGAACGTACAGGCGCTCACCGACCAGGCCGCCGCGGCGCTGGAAGAGGCCACTGGCCAGATCACCGCGCTGGTTCGGCGGGCACGCGGCGAGACGCCGCTGAGCACCGACGCGTGGGTCGGGCAGCTCGCCGAGCTGCGCGCCGCGCAGGGACGCCTGGTCACGCTCCGCGAACTGCGCTATGTGGATACCGGCCGGATCGACGAGCAAGACCGGGTACTGAAGGAGGAGCTGGCTTCCGCGGCGGAGCGCGCGGTGCGGTTCCTCCAGCAGGAAGACGCGTTCAGCGGCTATCACGCGGACATCGAGCGGCTGGTGACCGACGCGGAAGCCATCGCCACCGTGGCGGCGGCCGAGCCGGTCGCCACCCGGCTGTCCACACAGTCCAACGGCCTCCAGGTGCTCACCGAGGTGGTCGGCACCCTCGACATCGCCGACGCGACCGTGCGCACCGGGATACTGGAACGGATCGGCGAGGTGCTCGCCGGCATCAACCGCGCGCGGGCCACATTGGACGGCCGCCGCAAGGCGCTGCTCGCCACCGAGGGGCGGGCCGAGTTCGCGGCCGAGTTCGCACTCCTTGGGCAGGCGGTCACCGGCGCGCTCGCCGTCGCGGACAGCCCCGAGCGATGCGACGAGCAGCTCGGTCGGCTGCTGCTGCAGCTGGAAAACCTGGAGTCACGGTTCAGCGAGTTCGACGACTTCCTGACCGAGCTCTCGGCGAAGCGCACCGACGTGTACGAGGCGTTCTCGTCGCGTAAGCAGGCGCTGCTCGACGAGCGGGCGCGCCGCTCCGACCGGCTGGTCGACTCGGCCGAACGCATCCTCACGAGCGTCGCCCGCCGGGTTGCGACGCTCAAGTCGATCGACGAGGTAAACACGTACTTCGCTTCCGACCCCATGGTCACCAAGCTGCGCGGCGTGGCCGGCGACCTGCGCGCGCTGGGTGACCAGGTGCGCAGCGAGGAGCTGGAGGGGCGCATCAAGGCCGCCCGCCAGGAGGCCGGCAGGAGCCTGCGCGACCGGCTCGACCTGTACCAGGACGGCGGCGAGACCATCCAGCTCGGCCGGCACCGCTTCGCCGTCAACACCCAGGCGATCGACCTCACGCTGGTGCCGCACGCCGGAAAGATGGCGTTCGCCGTCACCGGCACCGACTACCGGTCTCCTGTGGAGGATGAGAGCTTCGCGGCCACCCGCCCCTTCTGGGAGCAGCTGCTGGTCTCCGAGACGCCTGAGGTGTACCGGGCGGAGTACCTGGCGGCATCGATCCTGATGGACGCGTCCTCTTTGGATCCGTTGCACGAGGCGGCCGTCACCGAGAGCGGCCTGCGCGACCTGGTGCGCCGGGTCGCCGAGTCCCGCTACGACGAGGGGTACGAGCGCGGCGTGCACGACCAGGACGCCGCCGCGATCCTGGCCGCGCTGCTGCGCCTGCACGCGGGCGCTGGCCTGCTGCGGTACCCGCCGGATGCGCGAGCCGCCGCGCAGCTCTTCTGGGCGTACGGCACCACGGACGAGGCGCGGGCCGCCTGGTCGACGCGGGCGACCTCGCTTGCCCGTGCCCGCAAGGCGTTCGGCCGCGTCGACGCGATCGGCGAGCTGTGCGACGAGCTGTCCACCGCGATCCGCGAGTACCTGCCCGACGAGCCGGACGGCGGTCTCGCGGGGGAGTACCTCTTCGAGGAGCTGTCCACCGCACCGTTCGGCTTCGTCACCAGCGCCGGCGCCCGGACCCTGCTGGACCGGTTCCACCGGGCGCTTGGCGGCCCGTCGGACAGCGAGTTCGAGCAGGACCTGCGCGCGCTGGGCGACGACGTGGCGGCCCGGCGGCAGCTCGTCACCGCGTGGTTGCGCTCCTTTGTCGACACGGCAGGCGACCTGACCGACCACGAGCTGCCAGAGGCGGTCGCCGTGGAGCTGTGCGACAAGGACGTGCCCCGGTACGACTCGTCGGCTGAGCTGTCGGCCACTGTGGAGGGCCTGCTCGGCACCCACACCCGCGTGGTGGACCGCCGCATCGAGCTGCGCCTCGACGAGGTGCTGGCCCGCACCCGGCGGTACCGTGCCCAGCGAGTGCCCGCCTTCCGGGCATACCAGCGCCAGCGCAATGAGCTGATCGCCGCCGAGCGCACCCGGCTGCGGCTGGAGGAGCACCAGCCGAAGGTGATGAGCGCGTTCGTGCGCAACAGGCTGCTCGACGAGGTGTACCTGCCGCTGATCGGCACCAACCTGGCCCGGCAGCTCGGCGCGGTAGGCGACGCCAAGCGTACCGACCAGATGGGCCTGCTGCTGCTCATCTCCCCGCCCGGCTACGGCAAGACCACGCTCATGGAGTACGTGGCGAGCCGGCTGGGCCTGATGTTCGTCAAGGTGAACGGGCCGTCGCTCGGTCACAGCGTGACCTCGGTCGACCCGGCGGAGGCACCGAACGCGACGGCGCGGCAGGAGGTAGAAAAGATCACGTTCGCCCTGGAGACGGGCAACAACGTGCTGCTCTACCTCGACGACATCCAGCACACCTCGCCGGAGCTGTTGCAGAAGTTCATATCGCTCTGCGACGGGCAGCGCCGGATGGAGGGCGTGTGGCGGGGTCGCACCCGCACGTACGACCTGCGCGGCAAGCGGTTCGCGGTATGCATGGCGGGTAACCCGTACACCGAGTCGGGGCAACGCTTCCGGGTGCCGGACATGCTCGCCAACCGTGCCGACGTGTGGAACCTCGGCGACGTGCTGTCGGGCAAGGAGGAGGCTTTCGCCCTGAGCTGCATCGAAAACTCGCTCACGTCGAACACCGTCCTCTCGCAACTGTCCACTCGCGAGCGCAGTGACGTCGAGCTGCTGGTGCGGCTCGCGAAGGGCGACGAGTCGGTGCGCCCCGACCAGCTGCGCCACCCCTACTCGGCGGTTGAGCTGGACCAGATCCTCTCGGTGCTGCGCAAGCTGCTGCGGGTGCAGCGCGTCGTGCTGGCCAACAACCAGGCGTACATAGCCTCGGCGGCGCAGGCCGACGCGTCCCGCACCGAGCCGCCGTTCCAGCTTCAGGGTTCGTACCGAAACATGAACAAGCTCGCCGAGCGGATCGTGCCGGTCATGAACGACGACGAGCTGGAAGCCGTCATCGACGATCATTACGTGGGCGAAGCGCAGACGCTGACCACCGGCGCCGAGGCCAACCTGCTCAAGCTCGCCGAGCTGCGCGGCCGGATGACGCCCGAGCAGGCGCAGCGGTGGGCCGAGGTGAAGGCCGGGTACCTGAAGCAGCGGGCGCTGGGCGGCGCGGAAGACGACCCGATGACGAGGGCGGTCGGCGCGATGGGCCTGCTGGCCGACCGCGTGGCGGGCGTAGAAACCGCCATCAACAAGGCCGCGGCCCTTCAGGAGAGCGAGTAGAGGAGCCCTTCGCAGGTCCGGACGACCACCTCGGCGGCTCGGCGCTGGTCGGCGTCGAACAGGGGATCTTCGCTGTGCTCCTGCCAACGGCCGAGCGCCGCTGAGCTGAGCCGCCACAGCTCGGACGCGGTGGCGCGCTGGTCGACGCCGAGCCGGGCGGCGAGCCCGGTGCCGTTTTCGCCGATCAGCCGCCGGGCCTCCGCGGTCAGGTCCTTTTCGAACGCGACCCGTTGCCCCTGCAACGACGCCAACAGGCGCAGTTCGCGGAAGTCGTGCGCGCCGGCCAGTACGCGCTCCAGCTCGGCGAGCAGCACGTCGGAGCCCGGCCGGGGCTCGGTGAGCAGTACGGATTCGAGGGCGGCGAGCGCCGACCGGGCCCGCAGCGCGTCTCGCCGGTCGACGAAGCACCGGCTGACCGCTTCGCGCAGCTCGGCCAGCCCGCTGCGGCGCACCAGCTCGGCGGCGAGCTTGGCGCGGGTGTCGCTGCCGGTGCGGATGAGCGTCGTCGCCAGCCGTACCCCGAAGATGCCCAGCCGGTCGAGCAGCGCGCGCCGGGCCTCGACGCCGACGGGCGCGGGAAATTCGGCGCCCGTGAAGCGGTCGGTCGACAGTAGATAGCCGTCCACTTCGGTGCGGGGCGCGCCGGCGAGCGTGGCGAGCGCCGCGAAGTCGGTCTCGGTCAGCACCCGGCCGGCGAGCGCGACCAGGCCGCCCACCGACACCACGCCCAGGCACAGCCCACTGATCCGCGGGTCGCGCAGGTGCCGCCGGGCCACCTGGCGGGCGGCGAGCAGGGCGTCGATGCGCCCACCGCCGGTCTCGTCGGCCCGGGAGAGTACCAGCAGCGCGTTGACGGGAGCTGCCTTGGCCACCATGCCGTCCTGTAGCCACTCCAGGACGTGCAGGTCGGTGCCGCGTCCATCCCTGGTCAGGTACAGCACCGCGTCGGCGTCTCGGAGGATCTTGTCGCAGGCGGACGGCACCGGGGGCGTGTCGATGACCGTGGCGTGCCGCAGGGTGCGGGTCGGCCACGTCACCACGACGTCGTTGACCGGTGCCGGATCCCACCGTCCGATGTCGAGGTGCAAACCCTGTGCCGACCTAGTCACTGGCAGCTCGGCGCCGGCCGGGTACGCCATCGCGTGCGGCTCGGGGCCGTCCTGGTACCAGGCGAAGACCGGCTGCCCGCCGGGCGCCTCGATCGGTGCGACCTCGTCACCGACGAGCGCGTTGACCAATGTGGACTTGCCAGACTGCCACGGCCCGGCGACCGCGATGCGTAGCGGCTCGCCGAAGCGGTTCAGATGGTGCCGCAGCCGATCGGTGGCCGGCCAGCTGTCCCGGTACAGCTCCAAGGCATCGTTGAGCAGGGTCCACACCGACTCGGAAAGCGGTGCACCCCTCATCCGACGGGCTCCAGCACCGCGGGACCCTCCGGTCGCACGGTCAGCGCCTGCGCCTGCTCGTAAAGCGTGGCGAGCCGCCGCATCTGCTGCTGTATCTCCATCTGCCGCTTGTTGCGCTCGGCGGCGTCGGCATCTGCTGCCTGCTTGGCGTTGCGCAGCGAGTGCACGATCGCGTCGTGCAGCTGCTCGGTCACCGACGTGTAGTGATCACGCAGGATGCGCTGCACCCAGCGGGCCGTGTCCTTGCACTCCTTGTTGAGCCGCAGGAAGAAGTCGTCGATGTGCCGCTGGGTGGCGTTCTTGGCGAGCGCCTGGCGGCGCCGCAGCAGCGACTTGCCCTCGTCGCGGATGGTCTTGCCACCGAAGAGCGCGCCAGCGCCCAGCGAGATGGGATTGATGAGTGGCATCCCGGCCATCGTGGTGGCGAGGCCGAACATCAGCAGTCCGCCGTAGGAGCCGCGCAGTCCCGTGAAAACCTTCTGCATCGGGGTGAAACGCTCGATGTTGGGCTGGTCGATCGTGCCGATGTGCCGGGTGAGATCTGGCATGTTCACCCGCCACTCGGGCACGATGTCGGCCTCGTAGCGCACGAAGTGGTCGGCCACCCGGCCGCTGATCCAGTCGCAGCGCGACAGCAGCCACGCGAAGTTCGACTCGGCGACCTCGGTGAGGCTCGTCTCCAGCCACGCCTGGTAGTCCTCCCAGGTGCGCAGCGGGTCGGCCGCGTCGAACGCGTCGTCGACCTTGCGCATGATCTGCCGGGTCCGCTCGCGCAGGTCGTACTCGATGTCGGACATCAGGTCGGTCATCTCGTCGTTCAGCGTGTTCTGCCACCGGGTGGAGCAGCGTCGCAGCTCGTCGAGGGTGCGTTGCGCCTCGTACAGCCTGGCCATCGGCTCTTCGGAGTCCTTCGCGGACAGTTCCGCGCGCAGCGGCGCGGCGAGCTGCTCGATGACGGTGGCGGTGAGCACGCCGACGGCCGTGGGTGCGAGCACGTCGTTCTTGCCTGCGAGGTACTGCTTCAGGCGTGCCACCAGGTCGGGAAAGCCCGACTCGGCGTTGATGGCTTTGTCGTTGGTGCGCGCCGCCGCCAGGCGCAGCGTCGCGGAGACCGGCACCAGGGGGGCCGCGATGCCGGCGCTGGCGAGGTGCTGGCGGTTGCGTTCGGCGACCAGGCGCCAGTGCGGCGAGATGTCTGTCTTGGTCAGTGCGACGACCACCTTGGGATGCGACCGCACCACGTGTAGGAGCAGGTTGACCTCGGTGACCGAGAGTTCGCGAGTGGCGTCTGTGACCATGATCACAACATCGGCGCGGGCGGGGGCGGCGACCGAGTTGCCCGCCGCGGGCAGGTTGTCACCGTCGGCGCCGGGCGTGTCGATGAGCACCAGACCCGCCGCGAGCAGCCCACGCGGTACACCGATCTCCGCGTACTCCGCCGCATCTGTGCGCCGGCTGACCGCCGTGCTGATCCGGGCGGCCATGTCGTCGACGGGCACCGGGGTGGGGCCGCGTCCGGGGCCCTCGATCACAATCGCGGTCGGCGTCTCCGCGTGCCGCACCACCGTGGGGATCGCCGTCGTGAGGCCGTCACCGACCGGGCACACTGGTGCGTTGATGAGCGCGTTGACCAGTTGACTCTTGCCCTGCTTGGGCTCGCCGACCACCAGCACCCGGAGGGTCGGGTCGACCAGTTGGGCGCGTTTTTGCTGGACCCACTGGATGAGGTCGGTGCGGCCGTGCGCCGCGCACACCCGGGCCGTCTCGTCCAGGACGTTGAGCCAGGTCGGAGTCACCGGACCAAGTGTGCTGATTTCCCCTCATTTATCAAGAGGGTGGGTTTGAAAGGGGCGGGAGAGGCCGGACCCGATTCGGCCTCTCCCGCTTTTATCCCCTCAGAAGAGAATGTCGGTGGCGCCGAGCAGACCGGTGTCGGCGTGGGCGCTCGCGTCGGCGGAGCCGTGCACGCTGGCGTCGCCGCTGAGCAGGCCGCCCACGCCAACGCCGTCGAGTGCGCCGGTCACGGTGCCGGTGGCGCCGCCCACCAGCGAAGAGTCGCCGGTCACGGAGGAGACGTCCGGCACCTCGACCGGGAGGCCGAGCCCGTCGACCAGGCCGGTGGCGTGGTCGAGGGTGCCGGTGACGGTGCCCAGCGTGGCGTCGGTGGTGCCGAGCACGCCGTCGACCGGCGAGCCGCTCAGCAGGCCGTTGGCCGTACCCAGCGTCGTGTCGACCGTGCCGGTGGCGTCGGCGGTTACGGGGCTGACCACGTCGGCGTCGAGGGTGTCGGCCACATCATGCACGCCGGACAGGTCGACGGCCGCGCCGGAGGTGCTCGCCGAGAGGCCCAGGCCAGGCAGGACGCTCGTGGTGACCGCGCCGAGCCCGGTCGAGTCGACCGCGATCGCGCCGATCGCGGCCACGTTGACGTCGGCGCTGGTCGACTGCACGCCCGCCGTCAGCTGGCTGGTGACGGCCTGGAGCTGGCCGATCACGTTCGCGGGGTCGCTGTCGATGGCGCCGATACCCAGGTCCTGCACCGGGGCGAGCTGGGTGATGCCCTGCACCGGGGCGTAGTCGACCACCAGCGGCACCACGTCCTGCACGTCGGCGGCCGTGATGTCGCCCAGACCAGCGTCGTTGAGCACGCCCTCAGGGTCGAGTTCGAAGGCCGAGCGCGCCTCCGCGTTGGTGAGCAGGTTCAGCACGAAGTCGTGCAGCGTTTGAGACGAATCCATGGGCAGAAAGCTATTGGCCGGTGGCGCACCGGGCATCGGGGACCGTGCCGGGTTGTGCCCGGGCCCCGTTAGGGCATCCCCGTACCCGGCCGTTAGGGGATTAGGGGATCTGGCAGGGCAGAATTGGTGGTCCAGTCGCACGGACATCTCTGGTACGAACGTCAGGGACCGTTCGGGAGGAGTGTTCGCATGCCGTACGTGCTGGGGATCGACATCGGTGGTACGAGTACGACCGCCGCTGTCTCCCGCCTGCACGGAAACGGTTGGGGGGAGCCCGAGGTGGTCCGGCTGGGGGCTTGGGGCAACTCCGTGCCGTCCGTGCTGCACATGGGGGGTGATGGCACCCTCACCGTAGGAGAGCCCGCCCGTCCCGAAGAGCCGGCCCGTCCGGACGCCACCCGGCTCGCCCGGGGCTTCAGCCGGCGTATCGGCGACGACGTTCCGCTCCTGGTCGGCAACGAGCCGTGCACCCCGCAGGCCCTCACCGCCGTGCTCGCGATGTGGGTGGTCGAGCGGGTGCTGGCCGACGAGGGCGAGGTCGCCGAGCAGGTCGTGATCAGCCACCCTGCGAGCTGGGGCAAGTACCGCCGTGAGCTGCTGCACCGCGCCCTCTGGGACATCGGGCTCGCCAACGTCACGCTGCTGCCCGAGCCGGTGCTGGTCGCGGAACGGCACGCGGCGCGCGGCGTACCCGGCGGGACGGTGGCGGTGTATTCGCTCGGGGGCAGCGGGTACGAGACGTCCGTGGTGAGCTGGGCCGACCCGGTCGGCTTCCGGCTGCTCGGCAGCGCCGCGCCGGTCGAGCGGTTCGGCGGCGACGACGTCGACGACGCGCTCGCCGCCCTGGTACGGGGCAAGCTCGCCCGGGAACTGCGCGAGCTCGACGGGCCGCAGGTCCGCCTGGCGCTCTTCGGGCTGCGGCGCGAGTGCACCCGGGCCAAGGAGCGGTTAAGTGTCGAGGCGGAGACCGACGTCCCGGTGCACCTGCCGCGTGGCCACCTGCGGGTGCCGGTGACGCTTGCGGAGTTGGAGGGCGCGATCCGGCCCGCGGTGCGGCACACCGTCGACACGCTCGTGCGCACGATCCACACCGTCGGGGTCGACGCAGGGCAGGTCGACGCGGTCGCGCTGGCGGGCGGCGCCGCGCGGATGCCGCTGGTCGCCGAGATGATCGCCGCCGAGCTGCCGGTGCCGGTGGCGGTCGACGCCGATCCGCAATGCACCGCCGCCGCTGGCGCCGCGCTGGCCGCGGCCCAGCTCCTGGCGCCGCCCGTCACGGAGTACCACGATCCTGTGTGGACAGCGGAGCCGCCGGCACTGCGGATGTCGAACCCCGAGCCGCCCCCGTACGTGAACGAGGGTGAGATGGGTGCGGCGCCCCCGCCCCGGCCGCCCCTGAAGACCACCCCGTTGAAGCTGCCGCGCATGCGTTCGGGCCAGCGCATCCGCGGCCTGGTCGGAGGCCGTCCGTGAGTTCCCGCATGACGACCGCGGCGCCGTACGTCGCGGACGAGCGGGTGCGCGCCCTGCTCGCCGCCGCCGAAGATGGTCCACTGTGGCTTGCCGTCCAGGCGCCCGCCGGCTACGGCAAGAGCACGCTGCTACGCGAGCTGGCCGAGGCCGTCCAGCGAGGTGGCGCCGACCGTGGCGTGATCTTCGCCGACGACGCCCACCTGCTGCCCGAGGAGCGGCTGCGCGAGCTGGCCGAACAGGTCGCCGAGCAGCGCGGCGGGCTCGTCCTGGCGTACCGCCCGTGGCCCCGGCCGGCGGCGCTCGGCCAGTTGGTGGCGCGGCTCCGGCCCTTCGTTCTCGCGCCGTTCAGCGAGCGGCAGACCGCGGAGTACCTCGGCCCGGGCGCCAGCGCCGCACTCGCCCGCTACCTCCACGCGCAGGCCGGCGGGGTGCCGCGCTTCGTCGAACGGCTCGCCGTCGCCGTGGAGCAACCCGGCGGCGAGGTGCCGCCGGCCGCCCTGGTGCAGTTCCGCGCTGACCTGGACGGGCTTCCCGCCGACGTACGCGGGCTGCTGCTGGCCTCCGCCACCGGGGTGGAGCTGCCCGCCGACCTGCTGGGCGCGCTGCTCGACGCCGACTTGGTGACGGTCGACGAGCTTCTGGACGCCGCCCGGGCCACCGGGTTGCTCGGGCCGGACGGCCGGCCGGTGCCCGTGGCCCGTCGCGCGGTCGCCCTGCTCAGCCCGGCCGCGCAGCGTACGGCGGTGTGGCAGCGGCTCGCCGAGCTGCAACTGGCGCGCGGCGGCACGGTACTGCCACTCGCCCGCTCGGTGCTCGCGGCGGGCGTCGGCGGCGCCGGCCTGGCCGCGGCGTTCGAGGCTGCTGCCGACGAGGCGCTGGCCGACGAGCCGGCGCTGGCAGCGGAGCTGTTCGCGCACGCGTCCGCCGCTGGCCGCCCGACGGCCGCGCGTCGCGCGCTGGCCGCGGCGCTCGCCGGAGATCTGGACGCCGGCCTGCGCATCGCCGACCAGCTCGTCGCCGTGGAGTCCTCGCCCGACCGCGCCGCCGGCGCGGCCGTCGCCGCGACCGCGCTCGCGCACCGCGGCCAACTCGGCCGCAGCGCGGAGCTCTACGGTTGGTCAGGCACCCCGTCGTCGGTCGCCTTCGCCACGGTGGGATTCCTTGGTACCGGCCGGCCGGAGCGCGCCACGCAGGTGGCACCCGATGGCCCGCCGACCCTGCTCGCGGGCGCCGCCGCGCTGATGGCCGAGGGCGTCCGTGAGTCGCTCACCGGCTCGGCGACCGGCGCGCTGTCCACGTTGGTGCAGGCCGCCGCGCTCCTCGAACCGGCCGGCCAAGCCGTACTGCTGCCCGACAGCCCGGCCGCGCTGGCCGCCCTGGTGGCGCTGCACAGCGGCGAGCTTGACATGGGCGAGTCCGTGCTCGACCGCGCGGTCGCCGTCGACATGGGCGCCACGCTGATGTCACGCCGGCACCGGCTGCTCCAGGCCTGGACTCTCATGGTGCGCGGGCGCACCGCTGCGGCGCAGGAGCGGCTCGCGTCGCTCGGGGCCGCCCGGCTCGAACCTCGTGACCTGCTCTTCGCCGCGGCTCTGGAGGTGGGTATCGCGCGGCGCAACAGCGACCTCGCGACGCTGCACCGGGGCTGGGGCCGTGCCCGCGAGGCGGTCATGCGGCACCCGGTCGACCTCTTCACGCTGCTGCCGCTCGGCGAACTGGCGGTGGCCGCTGCTCGGCTCGGCGAGCAGGCCCGGCTCGTCGCCCACCTACGCGACGCCGACGCGCTCCTGGAGCGGCTCGGCAATCCTCCACTCTGGACCACGCCGTTGCGGTGGAGCGGCCTGCACGCGGCGATCCTCGCCGAAGAGCCGGCCGCCGCCGACGAGCACGTGGCTGCGCTGGTGCGCAGCGGCGACCACTCCCGGTACGGGTCGGTGGTGGCCGCCGCTGCCCTGAGCTGGATCGAGGTGCTGCGCGGGATCGTCGACCCGGCGAAGGTCGAGGCGGCCGCCCGAGGGCTGCACGGCGCCGGCCTGTGCTGGGACGCCGCGCGGCTCGCCGGCCAGGCCGCGATCCGCACATCTGACCGCCGGGCGATGACGACGCTGCTCGATTGTGCGAGGCTGTTCCAGGGGAGACCGCAGGGGACGCGCTCGTCGGCCGCGGAGCACATGCCGGACGCAACGGCGCAGCCGGCGCAGACCCGGCTCAGCGAGCGCGAGCAGGAGGTGGCTGAGCTGGTGCTGACCGGTCTGACATACAAGCAGATCGGTGACCGGCTCTTCATCTCGGCAAAGACAGTTGAGCACCATGTGGCTCGGATGCGTCAACGGCTGGGATGCACCAGCCGCAGCGACCTGCTGGCGCGACTTCGGGCCATGACGGCTGACCGTCCCGGCGGTGAGCCACTGCGGCGTGCCCCCTGGCCACGGCGGCCGAGCGAATAGGCGATCACAACCACGAGAGGGGACAAGGTGGCTCACCCCGCAGTCACGACCGGCGACCTCGCCATGCTCCTGGACGATGTCATCGACCGCGTCGCCCCGGCGGAGAACGCGGTTGCGATGTCTCCCGACGGCTTGCTTCTCGCCGCCTCGCGCGGCACCACCGACGCGGTGGCGGACCAGATCTCCAGTGTGGTCGCTGGCCTCTACGCGCTGTCGGTGGCGGCGGGCCAGTTCTCCGAGAGCGGCAACGTCCGGCAGGTGACCGTCGAGATGAGACGAAGCTTCCTGTTCGTGACAGCCGCCAAGGGCGGGGCGATCCTCGCGGTGATCTTCGGAGCCGGTTCCGACGTGGGTGTGATCGCGTACGAGATGGCGCTCTTCGCCGGGCGCGCCGACCGGCACCTGCCAGCGTTCACCCAGTTGGCAACCGTGACATGACACCGTTCCCTCCCGACGTCTGGTACGACGAGGCCGCGGGCCCCGTCGTGCGGCCGTACGCGATGACGCGCGGCCGGACCGAGCCGGTGCGTGGCCGGTTCGACCTGATCACGCTCGTGGTGGCACGTGCCGAAATCATCCCGACCAACGTGACGCCCGAGCAGGCGAGGATCCTGCGGATGTGCCAGTGTCCGCTGTCGGTCGCCGAGATCGCCGCATACCTCGACCTGCCGGCCGGCACGGTGCGCGTGCTGCTCGGTGACCTGCTCAACGCGAACCTGATCGAGACCCGTGAGCCGGCAATGGCGTCGACCGGCCCGTCAGAAGAGCTCCTGGAGGCCGTCCTGGCGGGTCTGAGAGCCCTCTAGCGCCCGGTGATGGCGGCTTCGAGGATGTCGAGGCCGCGGTGGAGGGTCGACTCGTCGATGACGAGCGGTGGAAGGAAGCGGAGCACGTTGCCGTACGTGCCGCAGGTCAGCGTCAGCAGGCCGGCACGATGGCAGGCGGCGGAGACGGCAGCGGTGGTGGCCGGGTCGGGTGTGAGCGTGCCCGGCGCCACGATTTCGATGGCGAGCATGGCGCCGCGGCCGCGTACGTCGCCGATCTCGGGATGCCGGACGGCCAGATCGTGCAGCCGGCGGAGCACCGTGGCCTCGATCCAGCGGGCGGCGGCGCACAGGTCGAGTTCGTGCATGGTCTGGATGGTGGCGAGGGCGGCGGCGCAGGCGATGGGGTTGCCGCCGTAGGTGCCGCCGAGGCCGCCGGTGTGGACGGCGTCCATGAGGTCGGCGCGTCCGGTGACGGCGGCGAGTGGTAGGCCGCCGGCGATGCCTTTGGCGGTGGTGATGAGGTCGGGGACGAGTCCTTCGTGTTGGCTGGCGAACCAGGTGCCGGTCCGGCAGAAGCCGGTTTGGATTTCGTCGGCGATGAAGGTGGCTCCGGTGGCGCGCGTCCAGGTGACGAGGGTGGGTAGGAATCCGTCGGCGGGGACGATGAAGCCGCCCTCGCCTTGGATGGGTTCGATGATGATGGCGGCGACGTTGTCGGCGCCGACTTGCTTTTCGATCAGGTCGACGGCGTGGGCGGCGGCCTGCCCGCCAGCGAGGCCGCCGTCGCGGAATGGGTAGGACACCGGTACTCGGTAGATTTCGCCGGCGAATGGGCCGAAGCGGTGTTTGTAGGGCATGTTCTTGGCGGTGAGCGCCATCGTGAGGTTGGTGCGGCCGTGGTAGGCGTGGTCGAAGGTGATGATGGCGGGTCGGCCGGTGGCGTGGCGGGCGATTTTGATGGCGTTTTCGACGGCTTCGGCGCCGGAGTTGAATAGGGCGGAGCGTTTTTCGTTGTCGCCTGGGGTGAGGGTGTTGAGGGTTTCGCAGACGGCGATGTAGGACTCGTATGGGGCGACCATGAAGCAGGTGTGGGTGAAGCGTTCTGCCTGTCGTTGGACGGCCTCGACGACGCGGGGTGCGGCGTTGCCGACCGACGTGACCGCGATACCCGACGCGAAATCGATCCACTCTCGACCGTCCACGTCGGTCAGCGTGCCGCCACCGGCGTGGTCCACATAGGAGGCGATGACGCTGCCGACGCCCCGGGCAACCGCCGCGGTGCGCCGCTTGTGCAGCTCTTCCGAGGAGGCCACGGTCAGCCCCAGTTGTGCATGACGTGCTTGACCCGCGTGTAGTCCTCCAGGCTGTACATGGACAGGTCCTTGCCGTGGCCGGAGTGCTTGAAGCCGCCGTGTGGCATCTCCGACACGAACGGGATGTGCGTGTTGACCCAGACGCAGCCGAAGTCGAGCCGCCGGGTCATCCGCATCGCGCGACCGTGGTCTGAAGTCCAGACCGAGGCGGAGAGGCCGTACTCGACGCCGTTCGCCCAGCGCACCGCCTCGTCCTCGTCGGTGAACCGCTGCACCGTGATGACCGGGCCGAACACCTCGTCCTGGATGATCTCGTCCTGCTGCCGGACCCCGGAGACGACGGTAGGGGCGTAGAAGAAGCCGCGCTCGCCCACCCGCGAGCCGCCGGCGCCGAGCGACGCGTGGTTGGGCAGCCGGTCGACGAAGCCGCTGACCCGGGTCATCTGGTTGGCGTTGTTGAGCGGGCCGTAGAGCACGTCCTCGTCGTCGGGCGCGCCCGTCTTAGTCGCACGCGCCTGCTCGACCAGGGCGGCCACCACGTCGTCGTACACGCCCGGGCCGGCGAGCACCCGGGTCGCGGCCGTGCAGTCCTGGCCGGCGTTGAAGTAGCCGCCTACCGCGATCGCCTCCGCGGCGGCGGCCAGGTCGGCGTCGTCGAACACCACAACGGGTGCCTTGCCGCCCAGCTCCAGGTGGGTGCGCTTCAGATCGGGCGCCGCCGCGGCGGCCACCTCCTTGCCAGCCCGGGTGGAGCCGGTGATCGACACGAGCTGTGGCGTCGGGTGGGACACGAGCGCCCGGCCGGTATCGCGGTCGCCGCAGACCACGTTGAAGACGCCGGGCGGTAGGCACTGCGAGGCGATCTCCGCGAGCAGCAGCGTGGAGACCGGTGTGGTGTCGGACGGCTTGAGTACGACGGTGTTGCCGGCCGCGAGCGCGGGAGCGATCTTCCAGATGGCCATCATCAAGGGGTAGTTCCACGGTGTGACCTGGGCACAGACCCCGATCGGCTCGCGCCGGACGTATGAGGTGTGCCCCGCCAGGTACTCGCCGGCCGACCGGCCCTCCAGGATGCGGGCGGCCCCGGCGAAGAAGCGCAGCTCGTCGACGGACGGCGGGAGCTCCTCGTCGGTGGTGAGCTGCCGGGGCTTGCCGGTGTTGCGTACCTCCGCGTCGACCAGGTCGGCTGCCCGGGACTCCACCGCGTCGGCGAACTTGAGCAGCGCACGCTGGCGCTCGGCCGGCGTCGAGTCGCGCCACGACTCGAACGCGGTCGCGGCGGCGTCCATGGCCGCGTCGATGTCGCGCTGCGACGACAGCGGGGCCTGCGCGAAGACCTCTCCGGTACAGGGGTCGACGAGGTCGCTGTACTGACCGTCGATGGGCTCGGTGTACTCGCCGTTGACGAAGTTGCGCAGCACGGGCTTGTCAGTCATCGAAGGCTCCCGGTTGACGGCGGTAATCGCATCCCACTCGCCATCTTCGCTACTAAATCCGAGGCATACAAGGTATTAGGCCACTGTTTTCGTGTGGTTTACAGTTGCCGACTATGGAGCCAACGCCGTTCTACGTGGCCGGTCGGCAGGACGCGAGCGATCAGGTGGTGGACATCCGCCATCCCTTTGATGGAGCGGTGGTTGGGCGTACCTCATTTGCCACTCCCGACCAGGTGGAACGGGCCGTCGCTGCCGCGTCGTCCGTGGCCGCCGAAGCGGCGGCTCTGCCCGCCGCCGCGCGGGCGGCGGCGCTCGACCATGTCTCGCGGACGCTGGCCGAGCGGGCCGACGAGGTCGCACGGTTGATCACCGCAGAAAATGGCAAACCGCTCAAATGGGCCCGCGCGGAAGCGGCTCGCGCGGTATCGACGTTTCGCTGGGCCGCCGAAGAGGCGCGGCGCTTCTCCGGCGAGTTGCAGCGCCTGGACACGGATCTGGCGGCGACCGGGCGGATGGCGGTGGTGCGGCGCTTTCCGCGCGGTCCGGTGCTGGGCATCAGCCCGTTCAACTTCCCGCTGAACCTGGTCGCGCACAAGGTCGCGCCGGCGCTCGCCGTGGGCGCGCCGATCGTGGTCAAGCCGGCGCCGGCCACCCCGCTGAGCGCGCTGCTGCTCGGCTCGATCCTGGCCGAGACCGATCTGCCCCCGGGGATGTTCTCGGTACTGCCGGTGCCCAACGACCGCGCCCCCGCGCTGGTGGCCGACCCGCGGCTGCCGGTGGTGTCGTTCACCGGGTCGGGCCCGGTCGGGCTCGCGATCCGCGAGGCGGTGCCGCACAAGCACGTCACGCTCGAACTCGGCGGCAACGCGGCTGCACTGCTGTGTTCGGACTGGTCGGCGCTGGAGGACCTGGACTGGGCGGCCCAGCGGATCGCCACGTTCTCGAACTATCAGGCGGGGCAGAGCTGCATCGCGGTGCAGCGGGTGTACGTGCACGAGTGGCTCGAAGACGCGTTCGTGCCGCGGCTCATCGCGGCCGTCGAAGGGCTCAAGACGGGCGACCCTGCCGACGAGGGCGTCGACGTCGGGCCGCTGATCAGCGAAGACGCCGCGCGGCGGGTGGAGAGCTGGGTCGACGAGGCGGTGGCGGGCGGCGCCACCATCGTGACGGGCGGCCGGCGCGAGGGCGCCACCTACCCGCCGACCGTGCTGACCGGCGTACCGGCCGGCGCGAAGGTGCTTGCCGAGGAGGTGTTCGGGCCGGTGCTGGTGGTCCAGCGGGTCAGCGACGACGCGGCTGGGTTCGCGGCAATCAACGACTCGGCGTACGGGCTGCAGGCCGGCGTCTTCACCCGAAACCTCCAGACGGCGTTCACCGCGCACCGCACACTGCAGGTCGGCGGCGTGATCATCGGGGACGTGCCGTCGTACCGGGCCGACCAGATGCCCTACGGCGGCGTGAAGGGGAGCGGGGTCGGTCGCGAAGGGCTACGCAGCGCGATGGACGACTACACGGAGCCGCGAGTCATGGTCTTGACCGGCCTGGACTTGTAGCGTGTGGGAGTAATGAGGTTCCTGCGACTCGCTCCCGCGGTACTCGTTGCCGCCCTGGTGGGGGCGCCGGGCGTGGCCCTCGCGGCGCCGGGTTCAGTCCTCGCGGCGCCGGGTTCAGTCCTAGCGGCGCCGGGTTCAGTCCTCGCGGCGCCGGCCAAGGACGACAGCGTCACGATGCGGCTGCCGGCGAGCGTACGGGCCGGCGGGTCGCCGGGGGCGGTGAGCGTCGCGGTGGTCAAGCGCAGCCGGGGCTGCCTGATCGTGCGTACCGCCCTCGCCATCAGCCTGCCCGGCCTGACCGCCGACCAGGTGGCCGTCGAGGTCTTCAGCGCTGGAGCGTGGCGGTCGGTGTCCGGCTCTGGCAGCGGTGGCCTGGTCACCACCGCGCGCACCTCGCCCGACGACCCCACCCTGTGTCGCGACGAGAACGTCACGGTCCGCTACCGGGTCGCTTTCCGGGCTGGCGTGGCGGGCGGTACGGCCAACGTGACAGGTACCGCGACGAGCGCGGCCGGTCTGGCCATTGGGCAGTCGACCGGAGCGCTGCGCGTGACGGGCACCACACCTTCCCCGTCACCATCGCCGTCCCGATCGCCGTCCAAGTCGCCGTCGCCGTCACCGTCGCCGACCACGCAGTCACCGTCGGCCTCACCGACCGAGGTGCCCAGCACGGACCCCACGACAGCGCCGGCGCCAGCACCGGCGGCCGGCTCGGGCGATGACGGCTCGGCCGGCATCGGTACGGCGTTCATGCTGGCGGGTCTGGCCATGGTCGGTGTAGGCAGCGCCTTACTAGTAGCGGTCCTCCGCCGCTCCCGCCCATCATCGGCCTAGCCCTCGCCCCTCCCTCGCCCGCCGGCCCCGCCCGGCCCGCCCGGCCCGCCGGCCCCGCCCGGCCCGCCCGGCCCGCC
>NZ_JBAKHX010000058.1:0-52544 GCF_036906915.1 Micromonospora sp. CPCC 206061 | reverse complement strand
TATCGACCAAACCCGATCAAAACCGGTGGACCGGCACGCCGCCATTATTCAGCGGTCTCCTAGTCGGGCGTGGGGATTGCGGGGAGGCGGAGTTCGGCGCGGACACCGGGAGCCGCGCCTTCCAGGACCACTGTGCCGCCGTGGCGACGGGTCAGCTCGCGGACGATCGCCAGCCCCAGGCCCGAGCCGCCCGCGTCGCGGGCGCGGGCGTCGTCGAGGCGGGTGAAGCGGTCGAAGACGCGCTCACGGTCGGCGACCGGGATGCCGGGGCCGTCGTCGGTCACGGTGACGAGCTGGTACGGGCCGTCGGCGCTCACCCCGACGACTACACGGGTGCTGGTGTGGCGGACCGCGTTGTCGAGCAGGTTCGCCACCACGCGGGCAAGCGCGTCCGGCTCACCCATCGTCCACAACGGACACTCGGGTCGGGGCACCTCGACCGCCGGGTACCGCTCCGCCACCGTGGCCACGAGATCGCCCAGCTCGACCGGCACCGCCGCCCGCGCGGCCCGCGCCCCACCGTCGTCGGAGCGGGCGAGCAGCAGCAGGTCGTCGACCAGCCGGCTGAGCCGCTGGATGTCGGCGAGCAGGTCGTCGCCCACGTCTGCCCAGTCGGTGCGGTCGCCCAGCCGCTGCGCCACCTCCAGCTCGGTGCGCATGTTGGTCAGCGGGCTGCGCAGTTCGTGTGCCGCGTCCGCCACGAACGCCCGCTGCCGCACCCGGGCAGCCTCCAGCCGGTCGAGCATCCCATTCAGCGTCACCGCCAACCGGTGTATCTCGTCTTGGGAGTCCGGCACCGGCAACTGGCCTGGCCGGGCGCCGCCGGTGATCTCCTCGGCGCCCCTGCGCAGCGCCTCGACCGGCCGCAAAGTCAGGCCCACGACCCGCCACGCCACCGCCGCCAGGGCGACCAGCAGCAGCGGAAACGCCACCATCAGCGTGATACGCAGCAGCCGCACGCTGCGCGTCAGGTCGGCCATCGAGCGCGCCACCAGTACCGTCTGCGTGCCGCCCTCCCCCGCCGGCTCCCCGACGACGCGCACCGGCCCCTCGATGCCGAGCCTTTCTCCCGGGATGAGCAGCGCCTTGCCGGCGCGGGCCTTCGGCAGCTCGTCCCGATACAGGATGGCCACCAGCCGGTCGGCGCCGATCGAGGCGGCGAGCACCCGGCCGTCGACGTCCACCACCTGTACCCGCACGTCGCCAACGACGGGCAGGGGCTCGGGCACCTCCTTCTCGTTGACCAGCCTGGCCACGCCCTTGGCGCTCTCCCGTGCCTCGGTCTCCGCGGTGCGCTGTAGGGCGATGCCGAGCGCGCCGACCAGTACGACCCCGCCGACCACCAGCCCGGCCGCCAGCCCGGCGACGCCGATGAACATCAGCCGCGCGCGCAGGCTGACGCGGCGCCACCAGCGCAGCCTCATGCCGTGAGCCGGTACCCGGCGCCGCGCACCGTCTCCAGCACGTCGCGACCGATCTTGCGGCGCAGGTATCCGACGTAGACCTCGACCGCGTTCGGCGCGGTCTCGACGCTGGCGTCCCAGACGTGGTCGAGCAGCTCGGTCTTGGAGACCACCTCGCCGGGCCGGCGCATCAGGTACTCCAGCAGCGAATACTCCCGCGCGGTGAGCACGATCTCGTCGCCCTCCAGCGTGACCCGCCGCTCGGCGGGGTCGAGGCGCAGGTCGCCGACCGTGAGCACGGCCGGGCGCTGCGGGGCGCCGCGCCGCAGCAGCGCCCGGAGCCGGGCGAGCAGCACCACGTACGAGAAGGGCTTGGTCAGGTAGTCGTCGGCGCCGCAGTCGAGGCCGTCCGCCTGGTCGTACTCGCCGTCCTTCGCCGACAGCATGAGCACCGGCAGCCAGTGCTCCTCGGCGCGGAGCTGGCGCACCACCCGGTATCCGGACAGTCCGGGCAGCATGACGTCGAGGATCATCGCGTCGTACCCGCCGTGCCGGGCCATCTCCAGCCCGGTCGGACCGTCGCCAGCGACGTCGACCGCGAAGCCCTCGCCCTGGAGCCCGCGCTTCAGGGCGGTGGCGAGCCGCGCCTCGTCTTCCACGACCAGTAACCGCACGCCACCAAGCGTGCCATTCTTGCTGAGAGGCCCGACAGCGACTCTCAGCACGCTCACAGCGCCAGTTCCGCACGATGGGCGACAGGAGGTGCGAAACATGTCAGTAACGAAATCCCGGCCAGCCCTGCGTTGGTTGGTGCCGGCGGTCGCCACGGTGGTGGTGATCGGCGGAGGTGCCGCGGTCGGCACGTTCGCCGCGTCGGCCGATCCCAGCCTGCCGCCCCGGACCGCCGCACAGCTTCTGGTCGACCTACAGACCGCTCGCCTGGACGGCCTGTCCGGCACAGTGGTGCAGACGTCCGACCTCGGGCTGCCGTCGCTGCCCGACCTGGGCGGCGGCAACGGCAGCGCCGACCTGATGTCGCTGATCACCGGCGACAACACGCTCCGCGTCTGGTACTCCGGGCCGGACAAGGCGCGCGTGGCGCTGATGGGCACGCTCGGCGAGACCGACATCATCCGCAACGGGTCCGACGTGTGGCTCTGGGAGAGCAAGGCCAACAAGGCGACACACAGCAAGCTGTCCGGAACGGAGGCTGGACAGAAGCACACCCTGCCGAACGGGGTGCCGTCGACGCCGCAGGAGGCCGCCGACAAGGCGCTCGCCGCGATCGACCCGAGCACCGAGGTGACCACCTCCGGCACCGCCAAGGTGGCTGGTCGTGACGCGTACGAGCTGGTGCTCCGGCCGCGCGACACGACCTCACTGGTCGGCCAGGTGCGCATCGCGATCGACGCCACCGAGCACGTGCCGCTGCGCTTCGAGGTCCTGGCCAAGGACTCCGACAAGGCGGCCTTCCAGGTTGCGTTCACGCAGGTCGACTTCGAGCGGCCGGACGACCAGCAGTTCGAGTTCAACCCGCCGCCCGGTGTGAAGGTCGAGGAGTCGACCGAGCTGGCGCCCCAGCAGAAGGCCCAGCAGAAAGACAAGGCACACGATGCCGTCACGACCGTCGGCGAGGGTTGGACCACGGTTGCCGTAGCGAAATACGACGGCGCCGCCCCGTCGGGCTCGTCCACGTCGGAGCAGGGCGCCGCGGGCCTGCTCAAGGCGCTGCCTGAGGTCAACGGCGCGTGGGGTAGCGGGCACCTGCTGACCGGCACAGTGTTCAGCGTCCTCCTCACCGACGACGGCCGGATCCTCGCCGGTCTGGTGAGCCCGGAGCGGCTGTACGAGGTGGCGGCGACCAAGGCAGGCAAGTGACCGCGTTCGCGGTCGAGAGCAGCGGTCTCACGAAGCGGTTCGGACGCCAGGTCGCGGTTGACGCCGTCGACCTGGCGGTCCCCCGCGGCACGGTCTACGGGTTCCTGGGGCCGAACGGCTCGGGAAAGACCACGACGATCCGCATGCTGCTCGGCCTGATCAGACCGACCGACGGCGGCCACGCCCTACTGGGCGAGCGGATGCCGGCGGGCGCCGCACGCGTACTGCCGAAGGTGGGCGCCCTCGTCGAGGGGCCCGGCTTCCACCCGTACCTCTCCGGCTTGGACAACCTGCGGCGGCTCGACGCGGCTGACCGTACCGGCGATAGAAGGACCGCGCAGGCCCGGATCCGGACGGCGCTCGACCGGGTGGGGTTGGGCGCCGCGGCGCGCAAGCGCTACCGGGCGTATTCGCTGGGGATGCGGCAGCGGCTGGCCCTCGCGGCGGCGATCCTGGCGCCGCGCGACCTGCTGATCCTCGACGAACCGACGAACGGGCTCGACCCGCAGGGCACCCGCGAGGTGCGGGCGCTCATCGCGGCGCTGGCCGCCGAGGGCAGCACGGTGCTGCTGTCCACCCATCTTCTGTCCGAAGTGGAGCAGATCTGCGGCCACGTCGGCGTCATGCACCAGGGCCGCCTCGTCGCCCAGAGCACGCTCGCCGACCTGCGGTCGGAGGCGGCGCCTCGGGTGCGCGTGACGACCGACCGGCCGCACGACGCCGCTCGGGTGCTGCGCGAGCTGGGCCTGACCGATGTGGTGACGGGCGGCGCCGAGGCCGCCGGGGTACTCGGGCCGATCGCGCCGGAGAAGGTGGTGGCGGCGCTGGTGCACGACGGCGTGCCGGTACGCGGGTTCGGCGTGGTGGCGCCGGATCTGGAGGAGCTGTTCGTCGGGCTGACCGGGGAGGGGTTCGATGTCAGCGGTTGACGCTCCGGCGTTCTTCCTCTCCGAGCTGCGGCTGGCTGGCCGCCGGCGGCGCAACCAGGCGGGGCTGGCGGTGCTCGCCGCGGTGCCGATCATCATCGCGGTGGCCATGAAGGTGGCGGCGCCGACCGGAGACGGCACGTCGGAGGGGCCGCACTTCCTCGGCTCCATCACGAGCAACGGTTACTTCGTGGCGTTGGCGGCGCTGGCCGTGGAGATCCAGCTCCTGCTGCCCATCGCGGTGGCCACGGTCGCGGGTGACTCGGTGGCCGGCGAGGCCAACCAGGGCACCCTGCGGTATCTGCTCACCGTGCCCGTCGACCGGACGCGCCTGCTGGCCGTCAAGTTCGCGGCGATCGTGGTGGGCGCGTTCGTCGCCACGCTGACCGTCGCGACCGCCGGGCTCCTGGCCGGGTGGGCGCTCTTCGGCGCCGGCCCGGTGACGCTGCTGTCCGGCTCGCAGGCGAGCGTGGGCGGGTCGCTGCTGCGGCTGCTCGCGATGTGCGCGTATATCACCGTGTGCCTGTCGGCGCTGGGGGCGATCGGGCTGTTCGTCTCGACGCTGACCGAGCAGCCCATGGGCGCCACGATCGCGATCACCATCATCGCGGTGACGAGCTGGGTGCTCGGTGCGGTGCCGCAGCTCGACTGGCTGCACCCGTATCTGCTGACGAACTCGTGGAACGCGTTCGGTGAGCTGCTGCGCTCTCCCATCGCATGGGAGCCGCTGCGCGATGGGCTGTTGTCGGCAGCGGCCTACATGCTGATCTTCTTGAGCGCCGCGTGGGCCCGCTTCACGACTGCCGACGTGACGTCGTAGTCACGAGCGCATCGGGACCACCAGATAGGTCAAAGCGGACTCGGGAGCCGTGAACGCGGTGGCGCGCATGGCCTCCTGGACGCTCACCGTCACCGGGCCACCCGCGAACGGGCGAAGGGCGTCGAGGACGAATCGCGCCTGGTAGTGCGCGCTCAGGTGGTCGCCGCGCACGCTCGCCTTGACCGCCTCTTCGGACTCGCCGCTGTGCGGGTCGCGCCCGCTCACCTGGAGCACCCCGTCGCTGGCCCGCAGCGTGACCCGGCCGTGCGGGCCGGCGTACGGCAAGGCGCGCTGCACAGCCGCCGCCAGCTCGTCGGCGGCCAGCTCGACCACGCACTCGGGACGCACGTCGAGCAGCGCGTCGAGCTGGCGGTCGGGAAACGGGCCGGCCAACGACGCCGCGACGACGGTGCACCCCTGCCAGGCCAGCCCGAAGCGGTCGCCGCTCGCGTACACCCGGACCTCCTCGGCACGGCTCGCCTGCCGGCACACCTCGGCGAACAGCACCCCCGGCACCAGCCCAGCGGGCCCCGCCTCACCGGCCGATGGCTGCCACGGGATGGACGCCGCGGCCATTCGATACCGGTCAGTGGCCACGAACGCGAGCCGGTCGCCGTCGGACCGCACCCGCACGCCGGTGAAGATGGGCAGCGCGCCGTCGCGGGACGCCGCACCCGCCACCGCGGCGCCCACGCCGAGCGCCGCGCCCGCCACCGTGCCGGTAAGCGGCGGCTCCTGGGCCGGCGCCGGGTGCGTGGCGGCGTCGAGGCACGGCAGTGCGAACCGGCCGCCGCCGGTGCGGATGGCAAGCCGCGAGCCCTCGACGGCCAGCCGGACGTCGGGCGCGTCGAGCGCCGCCACGGTGTCGGCGAACGCCCGGCGCGCCACGACGACAGAGCCGTCGGTGTGGACGGTGGCCGAGGCGTGCAGCCGCACCGACAGCTCCGCGTCGCTGGCGGCCAGCGTCAGGCCGCCGGCGTCGGCGCGCAGCAGGACGGTGGCCGGGCTCGCGTGCAGGGAGCGCGCGGGCAGCAGGCGGACGAGGCGCGCGGCTGCTTCGGCGAGTGGCGCGGTGACAGCGGTCAGCTCCAGTGACATGCCGGCACGCTAGCCCGACCCACCGACAAGACCCGTCTTGTGGCCCATGGTCGAGAAGAGCGGGTGGCCGCGCAGCACCAGGCCGGAGGTCGGGTCGGTGACGAGCTGGCGGATCCGCTCCAGCTCGGCGGCGGTCAGGCCCAGGCTCAGGAACCGCTCACGGAACTGCGTCAGGCTGATTGTGGCCAGTAGGGCGCCCGGGCTGCCGGCCGGCCACACGGGCGTGAAGATTTGGGTGTCCACATCGGTCAGTCCAGCGGCACGCATCGTGGCGTGGATGCGCGAAGCCCAGTACGGGTCGGTGCCGCTGCGCGCGAGCACGTCTTCGGCCAGCAGGCGGCGGAACCGCGCGATCAGCCGGGCGTCGCGGGCACACGGTGCGACCAGCACGGGATCGTCCAGCCACAGGTACCAGTCCTCCACCACGAGCGTGCCGCCCGGTGGCAGCGCGGCGGCGAGGCGGCGCAGCACGCGCTCGGGGTAGAGCAGGTGCATCAGGAGCAGGCGGGCGCGGATGAGCCGGAACGGCCCGGTGGGTACCGGTTCTGTGGTGATGTCGTGGGTCAGCACCTTGATCCGCGAGTGGTTGGGGATGTGCCGCGGCTTGATGTCGGTGGCGACCACCTCACCGGCGCGACCCACGCGGTCGGCGAGCCACACGGGCACCGCGCTGCCGCCCGCGCCGACATCCAGGCAGCGGGCGCCATCCATGCGGTCCAGCCCGGCGATCCGGTCGATGCTGAACGAGTCCAGCACCGCCGCGAGGCACGCGTGCTGGCGTAGGGCGTCGACCGCGTCGTTGTCGAACGCGTACGCCGTCGTCCTCATCGGACACCGTCCGCTGCCTGCGCCGCCTCGAACGACACGACGTCGTCGGGCACCAGCGCGCGCTTCACGAGGCCGGTGCTGTACAGGATCGCGATGGCACGGGCGACCCTGCTGGGATCGAACGTGCCGGTCCGACCGTCGAGCCGCACGTACGGCCGCATCAGCCGCAGTTCGTCCGCCGCGATGGCGGGGTCCTGTGCCGGCACGTGCTTGTGGAGGATCTCGCCGGCCTCTTCGGGGTGGTCGACGGCGTAGGCCAGGCCGGCCAGCAGGGCGGTGGAGAAGCGACGCACGAGCTCCGGGTCGCCGTCCAGCATCTTCGTCGACGTGATGAGCGCATTGCCGTACAGGTCAGTCAGGACGTCGGAGTACGGCAGGACCACCACGCTCCTGCCGCCCGCCACCTTCTCCACCGAGCCGCGCGCCACCACGAACAGCCCAACGCCGTCGACCTTTCCGGCGGCGAGCAGCTTCGGCAGGTTCGCCGCGGGCGTCGGCACCCACGTGACGCGCTTCGCGTCCACATCGGCCAGTTTCGCGTACGCCGGGAACAGCAACCACGGCGCGCCGCCGGCGACCCCGCCGATGGTGCGCCCGGACAGGTCGCGCGGCGCCGCGATGCCGGTGCTGGACACGGTGGTGATGGAGTTGAGGGTGCGCTGCTGGATGGCGGCCACGGCGCGCACGGCGTGGCGGAGGTCGCCGCCACCGAGCATCACCATCACGGCGGAGAGGTCGCAGGCGGCGAACTGCGCCTTGCCGGCGGCGAGCAGTGCCAGGTTCTCGGTCGTACCGGCACCGGGCAGGATCTCGACGTCGATGCCGGCCTCGGCGAAGTATCCCTTCTCCTTGGCGACCCACACGTACGATTCCCGGCCGAATGCGCCGACCGCTGTGAGGTACGAGACTTTGTCGACACCGCCTGCGGGCGCCGCGTTTTCGCCGCTTACGCAGGCGCTTTGCGAGAACGCAAGGAGGGGGGCCAGAAAGGCGGCGAGTATTGGTCTGCGCACGGATTCCTCCGAGGTGTGTAAGGCGGGCGTACTCGCGTTTGTGGCGCGTCTGCGGGAGGCACACGCGAGTACGCCCGCCAGCCTGGCACCCGGCGGCGCAGAGGCATAGGTCGTCACACCGCCGGGGAATCGGGGTTTGCTTTTATGCAACGGACCGAGCGGCTCCTGACCTGCGGGAACCGCGCCAACTCCGGCGCACACCGACGATGTTTTCAACGCTTTCTCGTTGGTTTCAGGCACCCCTGGCCAAGATTTTTTAGCAGGGTTGGACCAAGGGGATTTCCATTCCACCTCTATTACCGCGACACGCCGGTAAAGCCGGTAAACGCGTCATTGGGGTCGCCCATGCCAGCGCAGCCGTGGTAAACACTTCTCCGTCGGCGATCGTGGGCCAGTCCCCGTTCGCGTGGCGGAAGCTTTCCCCCCGAATCCTTCTCGCCATTTCCTACCGCGACCAGACCTTATCGCGAGAGAGGTGCGTCTTGCCCACCAAACGAGAGCAGTTCGTTCAGACCATCCGGGCACAGTGGCTCGGTCAACGGATGCGGGAGCTGCGCGACGACCGCGGCCTGACGCTGAAGTACGTCGCGGCGTACCTGGGCGTCGAGTTCTCCACCCTGGCCCGCTACGAGCGTGCGGAGTGGCCCTTCCGGCGCGATCACGTGATGGCGCTCCTCGACGTCTACGGCGTGTACGACGAGCGGGATCGCACCCAGTTGGTGCAGCTCGCCCAGGACGCCTGGCGCATCAACAAATGGGAGGAGGACTTCGAAGGAGCCGTCTACGACGCGACCTTTGTGGACTATCCGTGGCTGGAGTCCCGGGCGCGGGAGATCTGCGCCTACAGCACGATGATCGTGCCGGGCCTGCTGCAGACCGCTGGATACGCCGAGACGATGATCCGGCACTACGAAGGCTCAGCGGCGGCCGAGCACCGCGTGCAAAAGTGGCTGCACCTGCGGCTCGACCGGCAAAAGGTGTTGAACGACAAGGACACCCGGTTGACCGCGATCCTGGAAGAGTCGGTGCTGCACCGGCCGGTGGGTGGTCGCGGCGTGCTGCGCGGTCAGCTCGAGCACCTCAAGGAGATCAGCCGCCGGCCGCAGATCGACATCCGGGTCATCCCGACGAACGCGGGCGCGCACGACGGCACCTACGGTTCGTTCTTCCTCTTCCAGATGCCACCGCCCTACCCGGCGGTCTCCTGTGTGGAGCATCTCGCGGGGCGGCTTTTCGTCGAAGCCACTAGCGCCGAACGGTACGAGAAGGCGTATGCTTCGCTGCGGGAGGCCGCACTCAGCGACAGCGAGTCGGTGGCGCTCATCGCAACACTCGCAGAGGAGTTGTCATGAGCGAGTCGATGCCGGGCGTTGCCTGGCACATCAGCAGCAAGAGCGACGGCAGCGGCGGCATGTGCGTCGAGGCCGGGCCGCTCTCCGACGGCAGCGGCCGGGTGGCCGTCCGCCACAGCCAGCGGCCCGACGACGCGGTGATCGTCTACACCCGTGGTGAGTGGGAGGCGTTCGTCGGCGGCGTCAAGGAGGGTGAGTTCGACTTCACCACTGCCTGAGTGGAGCGTCCTGGTGGGTCAGCGTGCCAGCAGCTGACCCACCAGGACGGTCAGGGTTGCGGCCACCACTCAATTTCGGTGACCGTGGCACCCGCTACTACCACGGTGCCGGCGGGATCGGTTTCGTTACGCCAGATGACGTAGGCACCGGCCGCCAGCGATGGATACACCGCGGTGTAGCGAACACCACCCGCCACGTGCCGGGCTCGGACGGCGACATGGGTGCGTATCTCAGGGAGCTCGCCCTTGCGGCTGATCTCGATCTCCCGGCCGTGCCACTCCGGACCGGTCGTGATGATCAGTGCGCCCATGTCGCCGCCGATATCGAGCATCACGCTGCCGGCCATGGAGTCGGCCAGTGTATGAGCGTGTACGCCGTTCATGACGGGTTGTTGAAGCCGTCGTAGGGCAACCCGAGGTACGGGAAGCGGTTGAGGAACTTGGCCGTCACGTCGGCGGCGCTCAGCCCCTGCGAGAGGTCGGCGACCGCCTCGTCCGGCTCGAAGTCCTTGTCCACCAGGGCGAACGTGGCGCCGGCCACCGCGCGGAGCGCGATCGACACCACGTCGTCCTTGACCCGGCGCCCGTTGGGGAAGCCGGCAAGGTCACCGCCGAGGAGGCCGAACCTGTTCTCCTTCTTGGACGGCTTGATGTCGGTGTTCAGCCGGAGCATGTCGGCTTGGAGGTCACCGGTGTCGTTGCGGAAGCCCTCGATGAGCCCTTCCGGGATACCGGTCAACAGCACCGCCACCAGGTCGGCCCGGGGCGTCTTGGCCTCGTTGAGCTTGGCCAGGTTGTCGAAGACGCCCGGGTACAGGGCGGGTAGGAGGCGTGCCAGCTCGGGCTGCTCGACGAACTGCTTGAAGTTCTTGTCTTCGGTGGGCGGCAGGCTGTTCCACAGGTCCTTCTTGGACATCGGCACGATCACCTCGTTGAAGAGGGGGTTGCCGAGGCGCGACACCTGGACGTTGGGTCCAACGTAGACGTCGTCGCTGGAGTGCCCGTGCAGCACCCGCACCTGGCGGCGGCTGGCGGTCGTCCACACGCCGATGACCGGTGAGCTCTTGCCGCGCAGGTCGGTGACGGGCACCTGGATGGCGATGCTGTGCACGTTGGTCCGGTCGGTCGCGTTGACCGCCTCGCCCGCCTCCTGGAAGGCCTTCTGCCCGAGCACGTGCAGGTTCTGGAACGGCCGCAGCGTGCCGAGGTCGAAGATGGAGCCCAGGTCGACGAAGAAGCCTTCGGCCCGCTGGCCTACGAACACCTTCTCGCCCGACTTCAGCTTGAACGTGGCGTCGTCGGCAAGCTTCTTGTAGTTGGGGATCGACAGCTTGCCGACGTTGCAGGGCGGGCATGGCACGTTGCGCGCCAGCACCTTGGCCTTGCCGTTACCGTCCACCTTGGTCACGCTGTAGAACTGGCGGCGGTTCCACGCCTCGCTGTCCAGCTCCTCGATGGGGCCAGTGTTGTACAGGAACGTGTTGTTGTCGTTCAGCTTCGTCTCGAAGCGGAACTGGTAGGTGACGTCCGCGTGGCCGTCGCCGTTGTTGTCAACGTGGATCTCGTATAGGACGTCGTCGCCGAACTCGAAGAAGTTCGGGCCGGACGACGGCGTCTGCAACGGCACATAGTTCGCGATGATGGTGACGGTGTCCGGGTGGTCCGGGCTGACGAACGCGTAGAGGTCGGTGCTGTCCGCCACGGGATCCTTCGAGATCTCGGGCGCCTCACGATGTGAAGACATGTCGATTTACCCCTACTTCTTCGCCGCTTTGGCGAGCCGGTTCGCGAGGTCCTTGTCGCGTACTTCGATCAGCCGGTCACCAGCGAACACGTCCAACCGCCCGTTCTTCAGATCACGGACGTGGACCACGATCGCGTCGTCTGCCGAGTTCTGTGCGTTGTCGAACGCCTCGCTCAGGTTCGAGACGCTGACGACAGCGCCACCGACACCAACGGTGGCCGCGCCCAGCAGCACAGTTCGACGGGACACCCTCGGTACGGCTCTTGCCCTGCGGGCACTACTCACGGTCGTCCTTTCCAGAACGAGGGCATGGCGGATCGCCATGTGACTTACGGATTCCCCGGCCAGCCACCCGTCCAGCCGCCGGCACCCTGACATACGGACGAGGCGCGTTCAGAGTTCGGGCGTGCGGAGAAATAAGGAAGTCGTAAGGATGCTGCCCGTTACCGCTTGATCACCCGCGCACTATCTTGAGCGCGATGTCCCTGGTAAACGTCGGTACGCCGAGCGCGCCGGAGCGCGCCGGAGCGGTCGCCACCGCCGACCCGTCGGCCGTCGCGAGCCACGTCGCTGTCCACATTCCGGACAGGCCCGGCACCGTGAGCCGCGCACCGGCCACTGTGGGCGGCCGGTAGGTGTATCTCTCCAGCTTGGTGCCTTTGTTGAGCGCCGCGCGCAGCGCCTTCTCGTACGCGCGCTTGGCGTCCTCGCGCGTGTATTCGGCGGCACGGACCCACACGAGCACCCGGCCGGGCGCACGCAGCCCCATCGCCACCGCGCCGCCGGTCATCGGCGGCCGGAAAGGCGTGTAGCGCGCCAGCCTCTCCCCCGCCAGGAACGCCGATATCCCGCGCACCTGCCGCCACAGGTCCTGCGGATCCAGGTACTCGTCCCACCACCAGTACATGGCCGGGCTGGCGAACCCCGCGAACGGTGCCGCCCACAGCCCGTTGTGCCAGTGGATGCCCTCGGGGTCCACTGTGGCGTCGTCGGGCTGTCCGGACGCGCCGTACTCGGCGAGCACCACCGGCTTGCCGGCCGCGCGCGCTCGTTCCGTGGCGGCCAGGTCCGGCAACTTGGCCACCGGGTCGTCGGTGTCGTAGACGTGGGCGGTGGCGAAGTCCAGCTCGGGCAGTCGCCAGGTGTCCGTCGCGATGCCGCTGCCGTAGCTGTTGGTCGCCAGGTGCCGGTATGGGTCGTTGGCCCGCAGCACGGCCGTCATCCGCTGGATCCAGGGCGCGAGCGCGGCGTCGTCGATCGGCGTCCAGTTCACCTCGTTCCACCACTCCCACGCCCACAGTGCCGGCTCGGCCGCCCACCGCGCCGCGACGTATCGCAGCCGGCGCGCGAACATCGCCTGCGCGGTCTCGTCGGTCACGAAGTGCCGCGGGGAGTCGAGCGGGCCGCCCTTCGCTTCGTTGTAGGGGTTATTTATCCACTCGGCGTCGGTGGTGTGGCTGAACTGGCCGTGGTTCAGCAGCGTGAGCATGATGGCGACGCCGCGCTCGTCGGCGTACTCGAAGACCCGGTCGAGCTCCCACGCGCGCCGCAGCCTGTTGGTGTAGTTCCCGAGCGGCGTGTCTGACCACTCCAGACTGAACGACCACGGCGCCATCCACACCCGAGCCGCGTTACCACCGGCCGCCGCGAGCCGCTCGAACCACCGCCGATAGTCACCGAGCACATCGGACCCTCGGGACCAGCCCATGTTGGCGCCCACCGGAAGGTACGGCGTGCCGTCGTCGTACCCGAATCCAGTGCGCTCGCGATCGAGCCGCAGGAAGCCGCGCGCCCGCGGCGGCGCGGCGCCGGCAGAAACCGTGAGGTCCGCGCTGCGCAGGCTCCGCGCGGGGATTTCGGCCCGCGCCGTCCATTCCCCTGGTACCGCCAGCGTGGCACGCGCCCGGAACGTTGGTGGGCCGGCGGTCCGGGCGCCGTCGGCCGTGAAACCCTGATGCCAGAACGCCGGCACGGTGAGGGTCTCACCGCCCGGCCCGGCGAGCGTGAGGCGCAGGTCGACCTCGGCCGGGTCGAAGGGGTTGGCCCACACCCCATCGGTATCCACAGTGAACTCGATGGGGCGGCGGGCGGTGAGCGGGCGGTCGTCCGCGCGGCGGAGGGTGAGCCGGGTGGCCGGGCGCGGCGACGGCGGGGACGGCGGAGGTGCCGGCCGCTCGTCGGAATCACAGGAGCCGAGGACCGTGGCGCCCGCCGCGGCCAGCAGAGCACGTCGGGACGGCACCGCACACCTCTCTGAACCGGTCCAGTGTGTCGAGCCTACCCAAGAGGCGCGACCGCCGGCGTGACCCTGCAACGGCGGCGGTCGGGAACGTCGATGAGAGCGCTTCGGCAAGAATAGAGCGAAATCACTGGTTACGGAAGGTGCGCCTGCGCCACGGATACCTTCGTCGACAAAACCAGGATTTTTCGGTTACGGGGGGTTACGGTCTGATTCCGGTCCTGCGGACGGGAGGAGGCAGCCCCATGGTTGACATGCTTTTCATTGCTACCGCCGGTGTGCTCATGCTCGCTGCGATCGGTGCCCTTGCCGCCTTCCAAAGCAGAGGCGAGGCGCCTCGACCCGACGTGCCCGAAAGCCCCTCCCCCGAGGAGGCCCGCACCGACGTGTAGCCCCTGGCTGCCCGGGTATGGCAACCAACATGGTTGCTGTTGGCTACACCCTGATGTGTGAGCAGGCCGGGCCGAAACAGCTCGTCGACAACGCGATACGGGCGGAACAGGCCGGGTTCGACCTCGCGGTGGTATCCGACCACTACTACCCGTGGCTCGAAAGCCAGGGCCACTCCCCGTACGCCTGGTCGGTGCTGGGCGCGGCGGCGTACGCGACGTCGCGGATCGGGCTGATGTCGTTCGTGACCTGCCCGATCCGGCGCTACCACCCCGCCGTGGTGGCGCAGAAGGCCGCGACCGTCGGGCTGCTCTCCGACGGGCGGTTCACGCTGGGCCTCGGCGCCGGCGAGAACCTCAATGAGCACGTCGTCGGCGCCTGGCCGCATGTGCAGCAGCGACACGACATGCTGGAGGAAGCGCTGCACATCATCCGGCCCCTGCTCGACGGCCAGACCCTGACGTACTCCGGCGAGTACTTCGACGTCCCCGAGGCGTACCTGTGGGACCGGCCGGAAGACGGCGTCCCGATCGCCGTCGCGGCCTCCGGGCCGTCGTCCTGCGAGCTCGCCGGAGAGTACGCCGACGGTGTGATCGCGGTCGAGCCCGACCACCGGGTGCTGGAGCTCTTCGACGAGGCGGGCGGCATCGGCAAGCCGCGCTACGGCCAGGTGGCCGTCTGCTACGGCCCCGACGAGGACGAGTGCCGCAAAATCGTGTACGACCAGTGGCGCTGGTTCGGGCTCGGCTGGAAGGTGAACGCCGAACTGCCCGGGCCGGACTCGTTCGCGAGCGCGACCCAGTTCGTGCGCCCGGAAGACGTCGTGCAGGCGGTGCCGTGCGGCCCGGACGTCGAAAAGCACGTGGCAGCGTTCCAGAAGTTCGTCGACGCCGGCTTCACCCACGTGGCACTGGTACAGGTAGGCGGCGACCGCCAACCCGACTTCCTGGACTGGGCCGAGCACGAACTGCTCCCCCGCCTGCGCGGCTGAAGCGGGGCCCCATTTTCGAGGCCCCGCTTCAGACTTGTCTCTAGCTGCGCCGGAAGGCGTACTGGCGCGGCTGGTGCGCCGCCTTGGTGTTGCCGCCCGCCTTGGTCCGGTCGGATCCACGCGGCGCGGGCTTGGCCGAGCGCCGCGCGCGCCCCTTGCTGGCGTCGTCGGCCGGCTCGAAGGCGGCGGCGAGACGCTGTTCTTCCAGCTCCGCTGGATCGACGTGTACGGAGAATTCTGCACGCATAAGAGGTGACTCCTTCCGCTGGAGGGAGTCTCGGGCGCCGGCACGCGAAAGAAGCCGCGGCCGCGACGAAGGCAGATTGACGCCCGAGACGGGACAACACACTCGGTCTCAGCAGGCGTCAGAAGATCATGCGTACACGCTAGCGCGCAGGCGGCCAGACGACCACCTTTTTATCGCGGTTGCCCTGCGCGCGCCGCACGCTAGGCTTGTCCGCGTGATGTATCGAGTAGCGCGATTTCTACGCCCCCGGCTGGCCGGTGGGCGTTCGACGCTGCTCTGACTCCTGAAGGATTCCGACGGAGCGATGCGAAACCCGCGGTCAGGGCCGGGGGTTCGTCGTATCCGCATCGAATCCGGAAGGAAACCCCATGACACCCGACGACCTTCGCGCTGCCCTGAGCCTGCGCGACCTCACTGACCCGGCCGCCGGCCAACACGCCATACAGCACGTCGTCGCCGCTATCGAGAACGCTCTGGCCCGCACCTGGGGCGTACCGGTGCGCCGCGATCCCGGACCGCGCGTCGTGCCGATCGCCGACAACTACGACCGGCTGCGGTACTCGGCCGGCGCCGTCACGCGGGACCGCCGGTACACCCGGTACGTGGACGACACGCACATGCTCCGCTCGCACACGACGGCGCGCGTCCCCGCGCTGCTGGACGCGCACGAGACGGGTGACGTGCTGCTCAGCGTTCCCGGGGTGGTGTACCGCCGGGACGCGATCGGCCACCGGCACGTCGGCGAGCCGCACCAGCTCGACCTGTGGCGGGTAAGCCGGGACGGGCCGGCGCTCACCGGCGCCGACCTGATCCACATGATCGCCACCGTGGTCGACGCCGTACTGCCCGGCCACCCGTGGCGCACGGTGCCCAACAACCATCCCTACACGCTGCACGGCCGGGAGATCTACGTTGGTGACGTGGAGATCGGCGAGTGCGGGCTGGCCCACCCCGAGGTGCTGGGGCGGGGCAGCGGGCTGGCGATGGGCCTGGGCCTCGACCGGCTGACGATGCTCGCCAAGGGCGTCGACGACATCCGGCTGCTGCGCGCCACCGACCCGCGGATCGCGTCGCAGATGCGCGACCTGTCGCCGTACCGCCCGGTGTCGTCCATGCCAGCCGTGCACCGCGACCTCTCCCTGGCGGTCGCGGCCGACCTCGACGCCGACCTGCTCGGCGACCGGGTGCGGGTCCTGCTCGGCCCGGACGCCGCCGCGGTGGAGGCGATCACCATCCGGTCGCAGACCGAATACGCCGACCTGCCAGAGTCGGCGCGACAGCGGATGGGCGTACGGCCCGGCCAGAAGAACATCCTGCTCCGCGTCGTTCTACGCGATCTGAGCCGCACCCTGACATCCGGCGAGGCGAACGCCCTGCGCGACCGCGTCTACGCCGGCCTACACGAAGGATCAGCCTACGAATGGACAACCACATAGAGCTGTAGCACCTCGTAGCACAACGGGTATGATGGCGTCATGGCTGAGCACGCGCGCGAGATCACGCAGCGGGAGCTACGCAACGAGTCAGGCGCCATAATGCGGGGGGTCGAGCGCGGCGAGTCGTACACGATCACTAGAAACGGCTCGCCGATAGCTCGCCTGATCCCGCTTCGCCGTCGCACCTTCGTGCCGCGGCACGAGGTGCTGGCCGCGTTCGCCAGCGTACCGGCGATCGACGCGGCGAACTTCCGCGACGACCTCGATGCCGCAGCCGAGCAGGACCCGTTCAGCCGTGAATGGTGAACCGGCGACGCGCGGACTGGTCGACACGAACATCGTCATCCAGTTGCATCGCCTAGACCCGGCGAGGCTGCCTGATGAGATGGTGATCAGCGCGATCACGCTCGCCGAGCTCTCGGCTGGACCACACTCCACCGACGACCCGGCAGAACGAGCCCGGCGTACCAACATCCTGCAGCACGTCGAAGCGGTCTTCGATCCGCTGCCCTTCGACGCTGAGGCAGCACGGGCATTCGGTCTGGTGTCGGCGGCGGTACTGGCAGCGGGCCGCCAACCGCGCCGACGCGTCGCCGATCTGATGATCGCGGCGGTCGCGCAGGTGCACGGGCTTCCGCTCTACACGACCAATGTGGACGATTTCGCCGGTCTCGACGGGCTGGTCGGCATCGTGGCGGTGCCGCTGCGCTCGTAGGCTCGGCGCATGGGTGATCGATTTGCGCGACGGGAACTGGGGCCGACCGGGTTGTTGGTGACGGCGGTCTGTGTGGGCGGCGGGCCGCTCGGCAGCATGCCGGACCTGTTCGGGTACCACGTGAGTGACGAGCGCGGCGTCGAAACAGCGGTCGCCGCGCTCACCGGGCCATTCAACTTCCTGGACACGTCGGCCGGGTACAGCGACGGCGAGAGTGAGCGGCGGATCGGCGAGGCGCTGCGGCAGGTGGGCGGGGTGCCGGAGGGTTTCGTGGTGGCGACGAAGGTCGACCGGGACTTCGCCACCGGCGATTTCTCCGGTGCTCAGGTGCGCCGCTCGGCCGAAGGCAGTATGACCCGGCTGGGGCTGGACCGGCTGCCGCTCGTGTACCTGCACGACCCCGAGCACATCTCCTTCGAGGAGGGCATGGCACCGGGCGGGCCAGTCGAGGCGCTGGTCGACATGCACCGGCAGGGCATGATCGAGCACCTCGGCGTGGCGGGCGGGCCGGTCGACCTGATGGCGCGGTACCTGCGTACCGGCGTCTTCGAGGCGCTCATCACCCACAACCGCTGGACGCTGGTGGACCGGTCGGCCGGTGATCTGATCGACGAGGCGGTGTCGCTGGGCGTGGGTGTCGTCAACGGTGCGCCGTTCGGCGGCGGGGTGCTCGCCAAGGGCACCGCGGTGGTCGGCAAGTACGCGTACCGGACCGCGAGCGACGAGGTGATGCGCCGCATCCGGGCGATGGAGGAGGCGTGCGCGGCGCATGGAGTACCGCTCGCCGCGGCGGCACTCCAGTTTTCGCTGCGCGACCCTCGGATCGTGTCGACCATCGTGGGCATCTCCCGCCCGGAGCGGGTCGCGGCGACGGCGAAGATGGCCACCTGGCCGATCCCCGACGAGTTGTGGGCCGAACTGGACCCACTGGCCGCACCGCGCGACCAGTGGATCTATTGACGGTCGGGTATCGACTCCAGGAACCTGTCCGGCACGTTCGTGAACGTGATGTCGCCGCCCCGCTCGTCCCACTCCTCCGGCGTCATGTGGTGCTTTCGGCCGTCCTTGACCTCGTAGATGGCCCGGTCGTCGAGGTCGCGCAGGTACACGGTTTCGCGCGGAACCTCACCGAGGTCCTTGAAGGCGCCTTTGCCGACCGGGATGAACGCCGGCTTGCCGAGCAGCGCGTACTCCACCTTGCTGAGGTGGTACCGGGCGCCGCCGATGACCAGGTGGATGGCGCCGCGGGCGGCGCGGTCGGTGTCGCGCAGGAAGAGCGGGCCATCGGGCGCGGGCCGCCTGATCGAGTCGATGAAACTGGCGGGCACGTCGGTGGCGGCGGGCTTGCCGAGGTCGCCCCACTGCTCCTCGGTGACGTGGTACTTCGCGTCGCCGAGGACGTGGAAGATCGCCCCGGACGTCCGGTGGCACAGGAAGGTGTTGTCGACCGGCGTGCCGTCGAGCGCCTCGGCGAGCCGTGCGGGCACGTCGACTGCGGACGGCCTGCCCATCGCCGCCCACTCCCTCGGCGTGAGACGGTGCTTGGCGCCACCCGCGACGATGAAGATCGACCCGTCGTCCTTGAGCCGGATCAGCGTGCCGTTTCGCAGGGTGCCGGGCATCTTGCGGAAGGTGCCGGTGGGGACGATCGTGAACTCCGGCTTCCCGAGATCCTTGTACTCCTCGGGCGTCAGGTGGAACGGCACGCCGCCCACCACGACGTAGATCGCGCCGCTCGGCTCGCGGAGCACGGCGCCCTCGGAGTGCGGGACCGACCGTCCCGGACCGTCGGCGATCTTCTTGTACCGGACCGGCCGGTACAAGGCCATCTCCTCGCTGTCGTTGCGACCGAGGTTGCCGCGGTTGGTGCGAGCCTTCGGGTTGCGCACGGTCTCGCCGAACGTGTTGAACGAGTACACGAACGCGCCCTTGCCGTGCCGCTTGGCATCCACCCAGCGCACGAACAGCTCGACGTGCCCCTGCTTCAGCAGCGCGTCGCCGGGCTTGAGGTCTTCTCGGCTGGGCAGGCGGAACGCGCCCTTCCAGGTCAACATGTCTGCGGTGGTCAGGGACTGCGGCAGGTGCCACGACATCGCGACGAGGCCCGAGCAGTCGGTGCGGTACTGCTTGCCGCCCAGGTCTGGGCGGTGCTCCTTGCTGGTCACCGACCCGTTGCGGAACCGCGTGCCGTATGTGAACCTGCGTTCCACCCAGTTCTGGGCCCGGACGAGCACCTCGGTGCGCCCGATCGGGCCCCCGATCTTCGAAGGCATGGCACCGAACGTACGCTGGCGATTTCGCTCAGTGAGTCGGATCTTGGACGCAACAACCCGAACGACGCAAGGATGACACCAGATACGGTGACGCTGTGAAGTTCAAGGTCCAGGTGACCTGGTGGGGGCACAGCACCGTCTGGGTCGAGGACTCCGGCGTACGGCTGGTGACCGACCCGGTGCTCGGTGACCGCATCGCCCACCTGCGGCGCATGCGGGGGCCGAGCCCGCGGTTCCCGGGCACGCCGGACGCGGTACTCGTGTCTCACCTGCACGCCGACCACCTTGACGTCGCGTCGCTGCGCCGCGTCGGTCCCGAGGCCGTGCTGGTCGTGCCGGACGGTGCCGGCGCGTTCGTGCGGCAGCGGCTCGGGCCGGCCTATGCCCGGCGCTGCGTCGAGCTCGCGGTCGGCGACGAGCACGCGCTGGGTGACGTGCGCATCCGGGCCGTGCCGGCAAACCACCACGGCGGTCGCGGCCCGTGGTCGCGGCACCGCGCGGCGGCCGTCGGCTACACCGTGCACGGGGCGGCGAACACCTGGTTCGCGGGCGACACCGGGCTCTTCGACGGCATGTCCGACCTCGGGCCGCTGGACATGGCGCTGGTGCCGGTCGGTGGCTGGGGGCCGACCCTGGGCGCCGGCCATCTCGACCCCTACAGCGCCGCGGAGGCGATGCGGCGGGCCGCACCGCGCGCGGCGGTGCCCATTCATTTCGGCACGTTCTGGCCCGTGGGCCTGACGAGGGTACGGCCGGACAGGTTCCACAATCCGGGGCCCGACTTCGAGCGGCTGACCGCGGTGATCGCGCCGGATACCAAGGTCACCGTGCTGGCGCCCGGCGACTCCCTGACGGTAGCCGCCCGGTGAGCGCGACTCTGCTAGTTGGCGCTCGCTCCGCTCGCGCGGGTCACGCGCCCCTTATGCCTCCCTGTAGCCACCAGTCACTCCGGTCGCTGCAATGCTGGCCCGCGCTGCGCGCGGGCGGTTCGGGCGCTGGAATCCGCCCTGTAGCCGCCAGTCGCTTCGGTCGCTTCGCTCCCTGCGCTTGGTGGCGGCTGCGGGCGGCGCGCCCTCACAGCTCCCTCCGCTTTGTGACGGCTGCGGGAGGCGGCGCATGATCAGCACGCTGATCTGGCTGGTCGCGGTGGTGACGTTCGGCGCGGTGGTGCCGATCGTGCCGACCGGTGCGGCGGTGAGCGGCGCGGCGGCGTACGCGGCGCACCAGAACCCGGTGAACGTCGTGCTGGTCATCCTCGCCGGCGCGGGCGGGGCGTACGTGGGCGACCTGGCCATGTACGCGATGTGCCGGTGGGGCGGCGAGCAGCTGGCACGGCGACTGCACTGGCTCCGCGACCCGGAACGAGTGGCGCGCATGGAGAAGCGGCTGCGCGAGCGGCAGATCTCCATGCTGCTGGTGTCGCGGCTGCTGCCCGGCGGCCGGGTGCCGGTGCTGCTTGCGGCGGCGTTGATGGGCATGAGCTGGAAGCGGTTCGCGATGGCGAACGGCCCGGCGTGCCTGCTCTGGTCGACGCTGTACGCCGCGATCGGCATCTTCGGATACGCGATCTTCCCCGAGCCGTGGCAGAGCGTCCTCGCGGCGGTCCTGCTGGTGCTGCTGATCTCGCAGACGATGTCGACGCTCAGCCGCCGACGGGGCGCGTGACCGGCTCCGGTTCCAGGTCGGCCTCCACGTCGACGTCCGGCTTTCGCAGGCCGAGCTTGTCGAGCCAGCCGACCAGCGTCGCGTACACCGCGTCCGGCCCCACGAGCGGGTCGGTGCCGAGGTGCCAGCCGGACGGATACAGCAGCACCGCCTCGGTCTGCCAGCCGCCCAACCCCCCGTGGCTGCCGACCAGCTCCTCGAACGCCGCCACCTCGTCGACGCCCCGCTCGACGACGCTGAGCAGTACCAGGTCGCCCACGTGCGCCATCTCCTGGTGGCGCAGCAGGTCCGCACGGGCCTGCGGCCCGTACGGCACGAGCGGATCGTCGCCCTCGACCACGCCGTCGCGCAGCCGGTGGCTGCCGCGCCCGCCGATCGCGACCGGCCCGTCCTCGTCGTCGACGACGACGAGGCCGATGCCCGGGTGCGCGACCAGGCCGTCCAACAGCAGCGGGTACGCGGCCGCGATCTCCGCGCGCTTCAGGCGGCCTGGGTACCGGGTGAGGTAGACCATGCCCAGGTTGCCGGACGCGATCACCACGGTGGCCGGGTCGCGCTCCTCGATGCGGCGCGCCTCCTCGTTCGCCGGGCCGAGCGTGACCTCGCCGTCGGTGGTGTGCCGGCGCATGGCGGCACGGGTCGCGGCGGCCGTCGGTCCGCGCCGGGCGACCGCCTCGGTGAGGAGGGCGTTGACCCGGCCCCACTCCTCGGCGGTGCCGCTGGCGCCCGCGACCGCCCGGCCGTCGCCGACGGCCTCTTCGGCGAGCCGGGTCACCACCTCTTCCAACGACTCGTCGAACCGTTGCCGGAACGTCGCACCCTGGCTCTGCCCGTGGTCGGAGAGCACCACGAGGTGGTACCGGCGGGCCGCCTCGACCGACAGCCGCTCCAGGATGCCGAGCACCTGGTCGAGCGCCTCCAGCGCCTTCAGCGACTCCGGACGGGCCGGACCGGCGTGGTGTGCCACCTCGTCGTAGTCGACGAAGTCGCAGAAGATCACCGGCGCGCCCCGGGCCATCTGCTCGGCGATCAGCGAGACGTTGAGGTCGCGCAGCAGCGTGGTCGCCGGCCGCAGCGCCAGGAACGCGCCGCCCCGGCTCACCCGCGGGCGCACGTCGCGCAGGCGCTGCACGCGAGCCTGGTGCAGCTCGCGGATCAGCTCACCGACACCGAGCACGATCGCCCGGGTGAAGCCGTACGGGCTGGTCATGAACGCGGCGTACCCGCGCGCCGAGCGGCCCGGCAGCGAGGCGTGACTCACCGTGAGCAGGCATTCGGCGGCGTCACCGGAGAAGACGTTGCTGATGCTGACGCCGCCGTCGCGCAGCAGCCCGCGGCCGCTGGCCAGCCGCCTCTCGACCTCGGCGGCGTCGCGTGGCCGGCTGGTCACCACGAGGCGCCGGCTGTCCTTCTCGTACCAGCGGAACGCCGGCACCTGGCCGGTGTCGCCGTACAGGATGCCGGCCTGGGCGGCGGGTGTGGTGGCGGGCATGCCGGTGTGCCAGGCGGTGAGTCGGTGACTGCGGGTGCGCAGCCACCGGCCGACGTGCGGCAGGTTGCCGGCGCGCACCGCCCACCGCATCAGCGGCGCGGGCACCCCGTCGAGCTGGATGATCAGCAGTCCCTCGGGGCACGGGTCGGGCAGCGCCCGGCCGTTGCGCTCCTCGATGCGGCGCACCCGGCTCATCAGTCGCACCGTCTCGGAGACGAACGCGTCGTCGGTGCCCGCGTCGGCGAACCAGTTGACGAGGGCGGCCAGCGCGACCGCGACCCAGGAGGCTCCGAACACCACCGGCAGGTTGGCCACGTGCGTTTCCGGCGCGAGCGACAGCGCGATGTACAAGACGATGACCTGCACAAATGCACCCAGTACGAGCGCACCGAACCCGCCGAGCACCGTCGCCAGGGCCAGCAGCAGCGGCCGCAGCAGCGCGCCGACCGCCGCGACGGTCACCACCATGCCGAGCAGCCCGACCAGGCCGCGGGCGTTGACGCCTGGCATCAGCCAGAACGTGCCGGCCAGGACGATGAACGAGGTCACCGCGGTGCGCACCAGCGAACGGACCCGCCGAAACGTGGGCCGCCAGCCGCGCAGCGCCCGCAACCCCACCCGCACCCGACCGGGACGGGCGGCGGTCGCTTCCGGCTGCTGCTTCACGACGGCCACCTGCAAACGATGGCACAGGCCGTCACGCGGCGACCGAGGGACACCCGGCCGGGACAGTAGAGTCGGTGCATGAGGTTGGCCACCTGGAACGTCAACTCGGTCCGGAGCCGCCTGCCCCGGCTGGTCCCGTGGCTGGCCGACGTCAGCCCCGACGTCGTCTGCCTCCAAGAGACGAAGATCTCGGACGACGGGTTCCCCGCCGCCGAGGTCGGCGAGCTCGGGTACGCCGTCGCGACGCACGGCGACGGCCGGTGGAACGGCGTCGCACTACTGTCCAAGGTCGGGATCGACGACGTGGTGCGCGGGTTCCCCGCCGAGCCCGGCTTCCCCGACCCGGAGACGCGGGCCATCTCGGCCACCTGCGCCGGCGTGCGTGTCTGGTCGGTGTACGTGCCGAACGGTCGGACGCCCGATTCGCCGCACTACGCGTACAAGCTGAAATGGCTGGCGGCGCTCCGCGACGCCCTGGTGACCGACCTGGCCGCGGGGCGACCAACGCTGGTCTGTGGTGATTTCAACGTGGCGCCGACCGACGCCGACGTGTGGGATCCGACCGTGTTCATCGGGTCCACGCACGTGACCGCGCCGGAGCGCGACGCGCTCGCGCGCATCCTGGAGGCCGGCTTCAGCGACGTGGTCCCGCGCCCGATGAAGGGCCCGTTCCCGTTCACCTACTGGGACTACCGCGCCGGCATGTTCCATCAGAACAAGGGGATGCGGATCGACCTGGTGTACGCGAGCGCCGGCGTGACGGTGGATTCGGCGTACATCGACCGGGAAGCCCGCAAGGGCAAGGGTCCGTCCGACCACGCGCCGATCGTCGTCGACCTGGCGTAGGTTGGGCTGGTGTTGAGCCCGCAGCGGGTGCCCATGCCCGGCTTGCCGCCGTCGGTGACGATCTGGGAGGTCGGGCCGCGTGACGGCCTCCAAAACGAGCCGGCCGTGGTGCCACTCGACGTCAAGCTGGAGTTCCTGGAGCGGCTCGCCGCCGCCGGCCTGACGGTGGTCGAGGCGACCAGCTTCGTCCACCCCAAGTGGGTGCCGCAGCTTGCCGACGCCGACGAGCTGATCTCCCGGCTCAGCCCGGCGCCCGGCGTGCGGTACCCCGTGCTGGTGCCCAACGAGCGCGGGCTCGACCGGGCGCTCGCGCTCGGTGTGCGCGAGATCGCGATCTTCGGCAGCGCGACGGAGACGTTCGCCAAGCGCAACCTGAACACGACCGTCGACGGGTCGCTGGCGATGTTCGAGCCGGTGGTACGGCGTGCGCGCGACACCGGGTTGTGGGTGCGCGGGTACCTGTCGATGTGTTTCGGCGACCCGTGGGAGGGTGAGGTGCCGATCCCGCAGGTCGTGTCGGTGGCGCGCCGGCTGCTCGACCTGGGCTGCGACCAGCTCTCATTGGGCGACACGATCGGCGTGGGCACACCTGGGCACGTCAGCGCGCTCATCACCGCTCTCGGGTCGGCCGGCGTCCCCGCCGACCGCCTCGCCGTCCACTTCCACGACACCTACGGCCAGGCCCTGGCGAACACGCTCGCGGCGCTCCAGGCCGGCGTCACGACCGTCGACTCGTCGGCGGGCGGGTTGGGCGGCTGCCCGTACGCCAAGAGCGCCACCGGCAACCTGGCGACCGAAGACCTGGTCTGGCAGCTGAACGGCCTGGGCATCCAGACGGGGGTCGACCTGGCCTCGCTGGCACGCACCAGCGTCTGGATGGCCGACCAACTCGGCCGCCCCAGCCCGTCCGCCGTGGTCCGCGCCCTCGCATCCGAGCTCTGACGGCACGCACGATACATCCGATGTCTGCGCCACGCACGGGGCCGGAGCGACATTTGAGCCCCCGGTACGGCACTATCGACGGTTGTGGAAAGCAGCACCGCGGCCGTCGACGACGAGCCGACCCAGGACGACCCGCCCGCCCCCCAGCGCCGGCCCGCCGTCTGGCGCGTGCTCACGCACGAGCGGACTCTCGCGGTCCTCGGCGGGCTGTTCCTCGCGGCCCTGCTGACCTGGCCCACGCTGCGCCACCCGGCGACCACCATCCCGGGCGACATCGGCGACCCGACCCTTCAGGCGTGGCAGATCGCGTGGGGCGGCCACGCGCTGCTCACCGACCCGCTGCACCTCTGGGACTCCAACACGTTCTACCCGGAGCCCTACAGCTACGTGTACTCGGACACCCTGCTCGGGTACGCCCCCGCGGGGTGGTTCGGCTCGGGGGTCGAGGCGGCGATCGTCCGCTACAACATCATGTACGTGCTGCTGTACGCGCTCGCGTTCATCGGCGCGTACGCGCTCGTGCGCCAGCTCGGCGCTGGCCGGCTCGCCGCCACGGTGGCCGGCCTGGCCTGGGGTTTCTCCCCGTGGCGGCTCGCGCACGGCGGCCACATGAACATCCTTTCCACCGGCGGCATCGCCCTGTCGCTCGCCATGCTGGCGCGCGGTCACGGGTGGTCGCTCACGCACGGATACCAGCCCGAGAAGCGCCGCCCCGGCTGGGTGCTCGCCGGCTGGGTGGTCGGCGCGTGGCAGATCAGCCTCGGCTTCGGCATCGGCCTGCCGTTCGCGTACTTCCTGATGGGTGCCGGCGTGGCAGCGGCCGCCGGGTACGGGTGGTCGTGGTGGCGGCGCAAGCGGCGGCCCGAGTTCGGCGGCAGGCTCCTCGCGGCCAACGTGCTGGGTGGGCTCATCTTCGGTGGCCTGTCGGTGTGGCTGGCCATGGCGTACTTCAAGGTGGTCGACCTCAACCCCCAGGCCCGGCGGGGTCTGGAGTGGACGGAGCTGTTCTCCCCACCGCTCAAGGGCTTCTTCACCGCGCCGTGGGAGTCGTGGTTCTGGGGTGACCGGCACGCCGTGGCCCGCGAGCAGCTCGGCTGGGCGGCCGAGATGGCGCTGCTGCCCGGCGTCACGCTCATCATGCTGGCGGCGGCCGGACTGTTCTTCTCGGTGTTCAAGGTGCGGCACCGGGTCCTGCTGGCGGTGGGCGTGGTCGGCACCGTGCTGCTCGGCCTCGGGTCCACATTGGGCGGTGACGGCGACCCGGGTTACCTGACGCTGTCGAAGCACCTGCCGGGCTGGGACGCGCTGCGCACGCCCGGACGGTTGATGATCTGGACGAGCCTGCTGCTCGCGATCCTCGCGGCCGGCGCGCTGACCGCCGCGGCGAAGGCGACGAAAAACACCATCCTCCGGGCCGCGCTCGTGATCCCGCTCGCGCTCGTCTTCGTGGAGAGCGTCAACCGCACGCCCCACCCCGAGGTCCCCAAGGCCCCGGCCGCGTTCCAGGCCGCGGCGAAGACCGGTGACCCCATCCTGGTGCTGCCCAGCGACGGCCTGCTCGAACTCAACATCATGCTGTGGTCCACCGACGGCTTCCCGCAGGTCGCGAACGGTCTGGCCGGCTTCCAGCCCACCAGCCAGGGGCAGATCCGCGCGGCGACGTACGCCTTCCCCGACGCCACCAGCGTCGCGTACCTGCGCGGCATCGGCATCCGCTCGGTGGTCGTACTGCCGCAGAACATCGTCGGCACACCGTGGGACGGCGCACAGAGCCGGCCGGTGGACGGGCTCGGCATCACCCGCGAGGAGATCGACGGCGCCCTGCTCTTCAAGCTCTAGGAGCGCCGCCGCGGCCTGCGAGGGCGCGCACCGCCGCACCGATCGCGGGTTTGCCCAGGGCGCCCGCGAAGCTCGCCTCGCCGAGGCAGAACCGCGCGAACATGCGCCAGCCCGGCGGGGTGGCGAGCAGCGCGTGGAAGACGGTCGGGCGGCGGGTGAACGCGGCCAGCAACTCCCGACCGGCGCGCATCTCCGGCCCCAGCGTCGACACCACAGCGGACTCGTACCCCGCCTGGTCACCCGCGGCCGCGGCGGCACCGGCGAGCGCGCCCGACCGCAACGCGAAGCTGATGCCCTCGCGTGTCCACGGTTCCAGAAGCCCCGCCGCGTCGCCGGCCACCACCACGCGTCCCCGGTGCAGTGGTGAATCCGACGCGCGGCACCGGGTCAGGTGGCCGGAGTCCTGGACCGGTTCGATTCCCGAAAGGCCGAGCCGCCCGACGAACCGCCGCAGGTACCGCTTGGTCTCCTCGCCCCGGCCACGCTCGGCGATCACCCCGACCGTGAGCCGGTCGCCCTTGGGAAAGACCCAACCGTACGAGCCGGGCACCGGCCCCCAGTCCAGGAGCATCCGCCCGGCCCACGCCTCGGCGCGCGCGCCGGACACCGGCAGCTCCACCTCCAGGCCGAGATCGACCTGGGCGTATCGCACGCCGACGTACCGGCTGGTGACGCCCGAGGACCCGTCGGATCCAACCACGGCGCGGGCCAGTGTCCGCGTACCGTTGCCATGTCGGACCTCGACGGCGTCGCCGCTTTCCGACAGGCCGCGGACCGTGACGTTCTCGCGCACCTCGGCCCCGGCGGAGAGGGCGGCGTCGCGCAGCGCGCGATCGAACGCGTCGCGCCGCACCATCGCGACCAGCGGCCCGCCCGGGTGCCGGCGGGTGAACGCCCGCCGCCCGTCCTGAGTGAACGTGGCCCTGTCGACGCGGTCGTCAGCCGGCACCGTGATGCGGTCGCCGAGGGCGGCTAGCGACGCGCCGATCAGCCCGCCGCCGCACGTCTTGTAGCGCGGATGCGCGGCCTTCTCCAGCACGACCGTGCGCGCGCCCGCGCGTGCGGCGGCGTACGCCGCGGACAGTCCGGCCGGTCCCCCGCCCACGACGGCCACATCCCACAGCACTGGTGCAGCTTAGATGGCGGCAAAATCACGGTCATGGCGATACCTCTGATCCTCGACTGCGACCCTGGACACGACGACGCCCTCGCGATCATGCTCGCCGCGGCTGACCCACGACTCAAGCTGCTGGCGATAACGACGGTGGCGGGCAACCAGACGCTGGAAAAGACCACCCTCAACGCCCGCCGCGTCTGCACGATCGCCGGCATCACGGATGTGCCGGTGGCCGCCGGCTACGACCGGCCGCTCGTGGGCGAGCTGACCGTCGGTGAGTACATCCACGGCGCGAGCGGGCTGGACGGGCCGACGTTCGGCGAGCCGACCGTGCCGCTCGCCGAGGAGCACGCGGTGGATCTGATGCGGCGGCTGCTGCTCGCGCACCCGGAGCCGGTGACGCTCGTGCCGCTCGGCCCGCTGACCAATATCGCGGTCCTGCTACGCGATCATCCTGAGGTCCGCCCACAGATCCGAGAGATCGTACTGATGGGCGGCTCAACGGAGCGCGGCAACATCACGCCCTACGGCGAGTTCAACGTGGCGACCGACCCGGAGGCGGCCGACCTGGTGCTGCGCTCGGGCCTGACGGTCACGATGTGTGGGCTCAACGTGACGCATCAGGCCGGCGTGACGCCGGAGGTGATCGCCCGGCTGCGCGCGATCGGCACCGACCTCGCGGACGCGTGCGTCGACCTGCTGACGTTCTTCGGGAGCACGTACGAGCAGGTGTTCGGGCTCGCCGACCCGCCGCTGCACGACCCGGTGGCGGTCGCGCGGGTGATCGACCCGAGCCTGGTGGAGTGCGTGCGCGTGCCGGTCGCCGTGGAGCTGACCGGCACGCACACCCGCGGCGCCACCGTGGTCGACCTGCACGGCAAGACCGGCGCGCCGCCGAACGCGCTGGTGGCGATGCGCCTCGACACCCCGCGCTTCTGGGACCTGATGGTCGAGGCGGTTACGAAGCTGTCAGCGTGACGGTGCCGAGTTGTTGCGTGGCGCGGGTGAGGGCGACGTAGAGGTCGCTCTTGCCGCGCCGCGACTCGGCGACGATCCGGTCGGGTTCGACGACGATCACGTGGTCGAACTCCAACCCCTTCGCCTGCTTGACCGTCAGCAGCACGACCCGGCTCTCCAGGTCGGGGTCGTCGCCGAGAACCGCCTCGGGCACCGCCCGGCCGGCGCCGAAGAGCAGCCCGATGGGGACGATCACGCCGAGCCGGCCATCCCCCATGGCCTCCGCCTCGGCGCGCACGATCTCGCCCAACTCGGTCAGGTCGGCGGTGCGCTCCCACGGCCGCACTCCGGACTCCCGCACCGAACGCGGCGGCTCCAGCGTGGGGTCGATCTCGGCCAGCACCTCGCCGGCAACGGCCATGATCTCGGCGGGCGTGCGGTAGTTGACTGTCAACTCAGCCAGCCGCCACCGGTCCCCCACGTACGGCTCCAGCACCGGCGCCCACGACGACGTGCCGGACAGGTCGCCGGTCTGCGCCACGTCGCCGACCAGCGTCATCGAGCGGCTCGGGCAGCGCCGCATCAGCAGCCGCCACGTCATCGGCGACAGCTCCTGCGCCTCGTCGACGATGACGTGCCCGAACGCCCACTTGCGGTCGGCCGCCGCGCGCTGCGCGGCGGTGCGCCGCTCGCTGGCCTCGTGCCGCTCGGCCAGCCGCTCCGGGTCGATCAGGTCGGTGGCGGCCAGGAGTTCCGGTTCAGCCTCGTCTTCGACGTCGATCGACCGGGAACCCAGCGCGATCTCCAGGGCGCCGGCCGCGTACGCGACCTCCAGCCTGCGGAGGCGTTCGGCGGCCGCCGCGGCGCTGGCCTCGTCTTCGCCCAGCAGCTCCGCGGCCTCGTCAAGCAGCGGTACGTCGGCTGGCGTGAAGCCACCCCGTGGCTCGCGACGCAGCATCTCCTTCTCAGCCTCGCGCAGCTGCGGCGCCGCGGTCTTGAGGCGGTCTTCGGAGGCGAAGAGGCCGGCCACGAGCTGCTCGGGTGTGAGGACCGGCCAGAGCCAGTCGAGCGTGCCCAGCAGCTCGGGCTCCTTGCGCAGCTCGCGGCGGATCTCGGCCAGGTCGGCCTCGTCCAGGTACTGCTCGTCACCGGTCGCGTCGTCGCCGCCAAGCGCGTCGTGCGCGTACGGGTCGAAGCCGATCTTGTCAGCGATCTGCTGTGCCATGGCGTGCACGATCTCGGTGTCGAAGAGCTGGCGGGCCAGGTTGTGCTGTTTGCCGGTGCGCCGGATCCGGTCGCGCGCCTTGCGCACCGTCTCCGGGTCAAGCATCAGCGTCTCGCCGCCGATGATCCTGATTGGCAGCGGCTCGTCGGGCACGCGCTGCCGGTCGCGTACCGCCGCCGCCAGCACCTCGGCCATCACGGTGCGGCCCTTGATCTCGGCCACCTCGACGGGCTCGGTGCGCCGGGCGCTGACGCCCGGGTACAGGTCGCCGACGGTGCGCAGGAGCACGCCGGTCTCGGCCAGCGACGGCAGGACCTGCGAGATGTACTTCAGGAACGTCTGGTTGGGGCCGACGATCAGCACCGCGCGGGTGGAGAGCTCGCGGCGGTGCGTGTAGAGCAGGTACGCCGCGCGGTGCAGCGCCACGGCGGTCTTGCCGGTGCCCGGGCCGCCCTGCACGACCTGCACGCCGTCGAGCGGCGCGCGGATCACGTGGTCCTGCTCGGCCTGGATGGTGGCGACGATGTCGCGCATCCGCCCGGTGCGGCTGGCGGTGAGGGCCGACAGCAGCGCGGCCTCGCCGGTCAGGTCCTCGTGCGCACTGTCACGGGCGGCCTCGATGTCGAGTACCTCGTCGTGCAGCCCGACGACCTCGCGCAGCCGGGTGCGGATGTTGCGGCGCCGCCGTACCCCGTCCGGCGAGGCGGCTGTCGCGAGGTAGAACGGCCGGGCGGCGGGTGCCCGCCAGTCGACGAGCAGCGAACGGTAGTCAGCCGAGTCGTCGAAGAGCCCGATCCGCCCGATGTAACGCGGCTCTGCCTCGTCGTGGAAATCGAGACGGCCGAAGCAGAGCCCGTTCTCGACCGCGCTGAACTGGGAGACCTGCTCGGTGTACAGGGTGACGCCGCTCTCCCGCTCCGAACGGGCCTGCGGGGTGCCGCCCGTCTGCCGCAGGAGCGTGGCGAGCCGGTTGGCAGCCTTTTCCCGCATCTCGTCGAGGCGGTCGTAAAGCCGGGAGACGTACTTCTGCTCGTTGGTAATGTCGGCAGAGTTGCTTGACAACGCTCCCCCAAGTGTGTCTATACTGCTCGGGCACGGCAGCCGCTTTAGGCTGCCTTTTTTCATCTAGGCGACGGTCCAGCGTAGCGCATTTTCGCCTCCTTGTGGGGGCACATGATTTTCGTCGCAACGATCGGCGAGCGCGCCCTCGCTCATGAGCGAGGGCGCGCTCGCCTCCCGGGCCGGCGTCGCGCCACTTCCCGGGTCGAAATATCGGATACTTGCGGCCCTAGCCCACCGGGTCGCCGTAGACGATGCCCCGGCCGTTGGTGGCCAGGTACACCCGGCCGAAGACGCGCGGGTCACCGGTGATCGCCGCGCCCGTCCAGGCGTACTGGTGGCGGTCGTCGTTGACGCGTACCCAGCGCTTGCCGGCGTCGTCGGACCGGAAGATGCCGCGGACGCCGCGGACCTGCGCGGTGATGAAGACGCTCGGATACGAGCGTCCGCGCGCAGCCTTGCCAAAGCCGACCGCGTCCGCCTCCTCCACACTGGACAGCCGAGTGAACGAGGCCCCGCCGTCCGTCGAGCGCCACAGCCCGTAGACGCCGCCCTCCTCGCCGCCCGCAAGCCACACGTCGCCCGCGGCGCCGGGCACGGCCTTGAAACGCACGGTGCCCTCGGCCGGCAGGCCGGTCGCGGCCGTCGCGGCGAACGTCGCGCCGCCATCCGCGCTGCGGTAGAACACGCCGGCGGCGTACGCGTAGAAGACCGCCGCGTCCGCGCGGTCCGACTCGACACGCGCGTCGGCCGGCACGCCGGCCGACGCGGTCCAGGTGGCGCCGGCGTCGGCCGACCAGGCGACCTCACCCCCCGCGGGTGCCCACACGATCCGGGTACCGTCGGCGCCCACCGCCACGGTGCCGCCGCCCGTCGTGCCGGCCGGCTCGGTGGCGGCAGGCGTCCATGTCGTCCCGCCGTCGGTGGAGATGCCGAACCGCGGCGCGTTGCCGTTGCCGACGCGAGCGATGACGCCCGGCGCGAGCTCGGCCAAGTCGATACTCGTCGTGGAGCTGATCGTCGGGTTGGCGTGCATGCGGCCCGGGTTCCTGAAGTCATGGTGCACGAAGCCGCCGATGTCACCGACCGCCGAGAGCAGGTGCGCGCCGGATGGAGGGCTGATCAGATCCAGCACGGCCACCTCCTCCAGGCCGCGCGCCCGCACCGAGATGTGCACCGTGCCGCCGGTGTCCCAGTCGGTGAGGTTGTCGGTGCCGTAGATGGTGGCACCGGTGCCGTAGAGCAGGTGGTTCGAGTCGAACGGGTCGATCTCGACCGACTCCGTCATCCAACCCAGCTTCGGTGTCTGCTCCGGCAGCGGGGGCGTCGCGTTCCAGGTCAGCCACGGCGACTCGGAGATGTCGATGTCGTACCGGTTGGTGCGGTTGGGATATCCGGCGAAGTCCCACGCCCGGGTCCAGGTGGCACCGCGGTCGGTGCTGCGGAAGAAGACGACGTCGGGCCACCAGGAGATTTGCGTGGCCACCATGATGGTGTCGGGGTGCTGGCGGTCGATCGTCAGGCCGCTGTACCCGAAGGTGTTGTCGCCGCTCGTCGACGGCACCGGGCTGATCCGCGCCCACTCGCCCGTGGCGGTGTCGAGCCGCCAGACGTCGCCCTTGCCGCCGTCGTACGGGCCAGCCGTGTCACTCGTGGCGATGTAAAGGAAGCCGCCGGCGTGGTCGAGCACGCCCTTGTGCGGCAGATATCCGGTGGGCTGGCCGGGCACCCGCTCCCAGGTCGCGCCCGCGTCGGTCGACCGGTACAGGATGTTCTCCTTGTCGGCCACGCCCACGTAGATGGTCCGGGTGGGGCGGCGACGCGAGCCGGTACGCGGGTCGAACGTCACCCACAGCACGCCCTGGTTGTCGCTGGAGTATCCGCTCGCGTCGCTGGGGTCCAGCACGTAGTTGCCGGGGTTCGGGAAACTGGCGACCCGCGCCCACGTGACGCCGCGATCGGTGCTCCGCCACAGCCCGTGTCCACCTCGGACACCCAGGTACAGGATGTCGTTGCGGTTGGGGTCGACGGCGAGGCGCTCGCCCATCCCCCGGCCGGGCATGTTGCCGCCGAGCTTGAACGGCAGCGGGCTGACCTTCCAGGTGGCACCCCGGTCGCGCGAGCGCAGGATCGCGCCGTTGTTCAGATCCCAGTCGTTTGTGTACGTGCCCACCGCCAGGTACACCCGATCGGGGTCGACCGCGTCGGTGGCGAGGCTCACCACACCGGTGTACCCCCACTGGTCCCAGCCCACCCAGTCCAGCATCGGCACCCACCGTCGCTGACGGGCGTGCCAGCGGTAGGCACCGCCGATGTCGGTGCGGGCGTACACCAGGCCGGGCTCGGTCTGGTTGAACACGATGCCGGGCACGAAGCCGCCCCCGACCATTTCGACGTTGCGCCAGCGATATGTGGTGCCTCTGTGCCCTGGAACCGCGGGGATGGCCAGGCCAGCCGCCAGGAGGGTTCGGCGGGAGACGTGTGCGTCAACCATGCACAGATTCGACATCGTGGATACACAGCGCGTCAATAGTTGGGGCGATAAACGAACTGATGGTTTGACCCGCTGGCAGGGCAGCCGAGCGTACCGGCAGGTTTCCCCGCTAGGCCGTTGACCACTCCACTTGCGGACCACCTAGGCTGGACGATGATGTTGGTAGCTTTTGGGAAGGCGCCAGCCGGAAGGGGAAATCTGTGACGCATTCGGTACCGTCAGTGAGCGAGCCAGCCGCTGGCGCACCTGCGGAAGAGACGCCCTGCCAGCACTGCGGCCTGTCGCTGACCCAAGACGACATCTGGGGTTGGATACACGCCAACGGCCGGTACCTCTGTTACGACCCGAACACGGGCGAGCCGATGTCGCTTCCAGCGCAGCCCGCGACGCCGTGACCGCTGGCGCCGCACTGGCGTCCGCCCTCACCGATTACCAGCCACTCAGCGACGCGGAGGCCGCCGACGTCGCGCGGCTGCGTTCGGCGCTCGCCGGTGACCCGTGGGACCGCTCCACGTCGCTGCACGCGACCGCGTCCGCCCTGATCGTGCACCCACCCACCCGGCGGGTGCTGCTGCGCTGGCACGCGCGCCAGCGCGCCTGGCTCCAGGTCGGAGGGCACGCCGACCCGGGCGAGACCGACCCGCTCGAGGTCGCGCTGCGCGAAGGCCGCGAAGAGACCAGCCTGACCGACCTCGCCCCTTGGCCGGACGCCACGATCGCGCACGTCACGATCGTCCCGGTATCCGCCGCGCCACACGAGCCCGCGCACGAGCACGCCGATATCCGGTACGTCCTGGCGACCGACGACCCCGACGCCGCGCGCCCGGAGAAGCCGGGCGCGGAGCTGCGTTGGCTGCCGGTGGCGCAGGCGCGATCGCTGACGACCGAGCCGAACGTGCGCGAGACCCTGGACCGGGTGCACCGCCTCTTCGTGTGACCCGCCTAACTCCTGCCGCAACCTCTTGCGCTTCTTCTGGATCGATTTAGACTGGCTTTACTGGATCGATTTAGAAGGCAGGTCCCGCAATGGAGCCGTCAGGCATGCTCCTCGCCGTCAACGCCGTCAACGACCACGTGCTGTCCGCACGCCCCAACGCGCCCGTCGTGCCTGATCCGCCACCCCGGCCCGGGCGTGCGGCTCCGGTGCGACGGGCTACCGCCGGACTGCTGCGCCGGCTCGCCGATCAGGTCGAACCCACATGCAGGGAAGCCACTGCGTAGCGTCTTTGGCACTGCGTGTAGTCATTGACGGATCCGCATACGCCAAACCTACGTATGTCACTGAGGTGGCGGATCTCTCGTCACGCGCATCTCGCGAAGCTGATTCACGTGAGCATGATGCGGCGAGGCGACGAGGGCTACCACTACAGCGACCACTCTCATCGGTGGATCGCACCACCCGGTATCGACCAGGAAATATGGGAAGCCGGTGTACGCGCGCACCTCGCGCAGCACATGTCCACAATGGGCGGTCCGCCGGCCAAGCCGGAAGACATGCCCGAATGCCCACCGTTCCGCATCCCGCGCGCACCCCGCACCCGGCGCACCGCCGCGCCTGCACCGCGCACCGCCCGGGTACCGCGGCAACGAGCAAGCTGACCCGCACGGCGCCTCCGGCCGAGCGAAGTCCCCGACAAAGATGTCGGGGACTTCGCTTTGTTCCCCCGCCGGCCCGGAGCGACTGAAATCAGTCGCGGCGGCTTGCCTCGCGCGCGATTTCCGTGCGCGAGTGGAGGTTGAGTTTCGCCAGAATGTGCGACACGTGGGTTTGCACAGTGCGCCGAGACAGGAACAGGTGAGCGGCGATCTGCGGATTCGACATGCCGTCGGCCACCAGACGCGCCACCTTCACCTCGGTCGGCGTAAGGCTGCTCCACCCATGGTCAGCCCGGCGGTGCCTCGCATGTGGACCGCGCCGGATGCCGTACGCCCGGAACGTCGCCTGCGTCCGCGCCAGATCCCACTCGGCTCCGAGCTCGCTGTAGAGCGCGAACGCCTTCGTAAAGTGGGACCGTGCGGCCGACACCTCACCACGCTCGGCGAGCACCACACCCGCCGCCTCCAACGCCTGCGCCTGCGGCAACGGCCGGCCGGCCACCTTGTAATGTTCGGCGGCCTTCAACAGCAGATCCGCGTCGCGGTCGAGCAGCCCTCGGCAATGCGGCGCCACCGCGCGCCGATGCGGTACGTCCGACGTCCGCGCGACGACCTCCGCCCGCTCGGTGACCTCGCGCGCGGCGTCTTTGTCTTCAACCATCATGGCCAACCGCACCGCGTCGGCGAGCAGATCCGCCGTTACCTCGGTCTCCTCGGTGGCCTGGAGCGCTTCCATCAGTACGGCGAGCGCCTCGTCGGGCGCGTCCGCGCACTCCCGCTCAAGGCTGCGCGCCAACGCCAGCGGACTGTTGACCCGGATGGCGAGACGCTCCGCGTAGCTTTCGGCCTCGACCATCTCGCGCGGCGCGTCGGCATCGTTGCGGTGCAACCGGATGGTGGCGGCGATGGCATGGTCCTGACACCCAACCACCGGGTCCTTCGGGCCGCCGCCGTCGACCTCGACCTCAGCCAGGGTGTCGTCCCACCGGCCCACCAGGAACAACAGTTCCGACAGCACGCACTGCGCCTGGCCGAAGCGGACGGCGTTCCCCGTCTCGTCCGCCAGTTGGCGTACTCGCTGGGCCGCCGCGATCGCCGTATCGTAGCGATCGAGGTTGCCAAGCGCGACCGCCTTGTTGATCTGAAGCACCAGCCGAAGGTCTGCCAGTGCTGGGTCGCCTTCCGCCACCGCCAGTGCCCGGTCGAAGAGCGGCAACGCCTGCTCTGTCTCACCGCGCATGCCATGAACGATGGTCATGACTCCCAGCGCCCAACCTTTGGACCACCGATCGTCGATATTGTCGGCCGCGCTGAGCGCCGCCTCAGCGACCTGCCCAGCGATGTCGACCTGACCAAGCATGCAGTGTGTCCGCGCGATCAGCACCTGCAGCCGCGTCCGGTGCCGTGACCCATCTTCCGCAGCTCCGATCGCGCCTTCGAGCGCCTGCAACGAATCCTCGTTGCGCCCTTCGATGGCGCGGCACTGCGCGAGCGTCCACAATAGATCGACGTGCAGATCCGGGCGGGTGACGTGTGCGAGGGCGCCGCTCGCTGCCTTGGCCGCCTCTTCCGTATCGCCGACACGGAAGAGCGCGTCGGCGAGCTGGCAGGTAAACAGGTCGTGTGGCGGGATGCCGGCGGGTATGCCATTGACCACCAGGCGCAGCAACGGAATCACTACGTCGGGAGCGCGTCCAACGAGTTGCTGCGCCGCCCCGGTCAACCACCGCACCAGCCAGTCGTCGGCCACGCCGGATGCGGCGAGCGAGTCCATGGCGGGTAGCAACTGGCGAGCTACCCGCTCCGGCGGAGCCCCGCCGTCGGCGAGCCCGTGCGCGGCGTCGCAGTGCCAGGCGGCCCGGACCGCCGTTGGGATCTCCTCGTACAGCGCGCTGCGGATCATCGGATGCCGGAAAGCCAACTCGCTACCCTCGTCGCGAATCACGCCCGCGAGGATCGCCTCGTCGAGAACCGGCAGCAAACTGGCGATGCTCTTGCCTGAGACGTGCGCCAGATCGGAGACCGAGAACTCGGAACCCAGCAGCGCCGCCGCACGCAGGACACCACGCACCGGCGCCGACAGAAACTCCAGGCGGTCAGCGATCGCGGCGGACAGCGACACGGGCCCTCGCCGGGCGGTCGCCTCTACGGCGTCTCCCGTGCGGTTCAGCGCGCCGCCCCGATCCAGGGCATCGATCAGCTCCGATAGGTACAGCGGATTGCCAGACGCCCCCGCCGACAATTGCAGCAGGCGCGGCCCGGGAGTGCCGCCGGCGAGCATGCCCACGAATGCCGGCACTTCGCTGTCGGAGAGGCTGTGCAAACGCAGAAGGCCGTCTGGTGCGATCGTACGGCGCAGCGCGAGCAGGTCGTCGCGTCGAGGTACGGGACGCATCACGCCGACCATGAGCAGAGGGAGTTGCGGCACGGAACGGGCGAGTCGCCCGAGCGTCTGTACCGTCGCCTGATCGGCCCACTGCAGATCATCGACTACGAGCATGACCGGCGCAACGACACACAGTTCGTCGACCATGATCAGGAGGCGCTCGGTGGCCGCCGCCACGATGTCCACCCGGTTGCCTGGAGCCGAGTCAGCGTTCAACAGGTCGGTGATGTCGGACCGCCGAGCGCCAACCGGAGCAGACTCGACCGCGCCCAGAAGCGGAAGCAATGGGAACGCCTGGCTGAGCTCATCGCACCCTGCCCACAGCACATGGCACCCACGGACCTCTGCCTCTTCGGCGACCGCACGCACGAGGAACGACTTGCCGATTCCCGGCTCGCCCTCGACCAGTGCCGCCCTGCCCCGGCCGCTCGCCAAATGGCTCAGCCATTGCTGGGCGCGGTCGAGCTGGCGACGCCGGCCGATGAGAGAAGGCGCAAAATGCGTCTCGATCATCGCGAACCCGCTCCTTCGTCCGCTGCCACGGAAACCTGGTGTTCACTTGCCGTACACCTATCGCCTCGGCATTGGATCTCCGTAGCGATCTTCCGACGCACCTGTCGCCCCCACATTTCTCCTGCAAGTTGCACTATGCACAATTGATTTGAGGCGTCCAGCAGGGGAAATGACGCGCATGAATAAATGACAGTGGCCGCTTGCCTACTGTTGGGACTGCGTTCTTTGTTTGTTAACCTTTTGTTTACCTATCACGCTCACCGTTTGTGACCAATACCTGGCCAGGTGTAATCGGAGGCAACCGCTTGGCAGGACGGTGTGTGATGACAACCAAACGCAGGAGAACAGCCATCATCGCGACGGTGATGGCCGCTTGTGTAGCAGCAGCCACCTCGACGATCGCTGCAACGATCGTTTCGGCCGTCACCTATCACCCGTGATCGGCCACCACCACGCGACTAGTACCACCTCCACGGATTGCCGTGGTCGATACCCACGAGAAGTAATGATGCCCCTTGCAAGTCCCCCTGTGAACCCCCCAAGTTGCAATTTGCACCGCGCAACATCTCAGATGACGTAACGCAAGATCCGGATCGCTTTGGAGCGGTGGCAGCCAAGCCGGCTATCTGCCACCGCTCCTTCGCGAGAAGAGCCTGGTCAATGCAGCTTCCGGCCGACGACCGCGTGCATGCCCGAGCGCTCGGGCTCGGTGTCGAACACGCCAGGGTCGCGATCCGCCTGGGGCCGCCACTGGGGCGCCCACACCAGCCCAGGCTCGACGATCTCGAAGCCGTCACCGAAGAACTCCAGCACCTGATCCCGGGTCCGCAGCCCACCGGGAGTCGCCGTGCGCTGCTGGTACACGCCCTGCACAGCCTTGGCCTCGCCGGCGACAAAGCCCTCAGCTGCACCATGCGACACGACCAGCCAACTGCCGGGGACCAGGCGATCGCGCAGCCGCGTCACCGCGCCGTAGGCCACGTCGTCGTCGGGTACGAAGTGGAGCACCGCCACCAGCAGCAGCGCCACCGGCTTGTCCAGGTCGACGACCTCCCGGACCTCGGGCCCGTCGAGCAGGTCGAGCAGGTCGTTGGGGCGGCGCAGATCGCCGAGCACCGCGGCGGCGCGCGGGTTGCCTTCGAGAAGGCCACGGCTGTGCATGACCGCCACCGGGTCGATGTCCACGTAGACCACGCTCGCGTCCGGGTCGGCCTCTTGGGCGGCCTGGTGGACGTTGCCCTGGGTCGGCATGCCCGAACCGATGTCCAGGAACTGCCGCACGCCCTGGTCGATCAGGAACCGCACCGCCCGTCCCAGAAATTCCCGATTCGCGCGCGCGATGAACGGCACGAGCGGCATCGATCCGATGACCTTCTCAGCGGCCTCACGGTCGGCGGCGAAGTTGTGCACGCCACCGAGGTAGTAGTCGTACATCCGCGCGGCGGTCGCCGTGTTGATGTCGTCGCCTAGCCGCTCCCGCGCCTCCGCCCAGTTTCGCTGCTCCACCTCGCCGTACCGGCCTCCGCTGGTCACTGGGCTCCCCTCTCCGTGACGCCGATCACTGCGTCGTCCAACGCGAGGAGAGCGTAGTCCAGACGGGGGCGCACGGGTGACCAGCCACCGTGCCAGGGTCACACCACCTGCGTTTGTCCTTGATCGACGAGGTGGAGGGCGGCGCGCCCGGACGGCGGGGGCGAAGGGGCCGCGGGGCGGGGTGGGTGGACGCCCAGGCGTAGGGCGCGGTCGGTCCAGGCATCCGTGCTCTCGACACGGCGCAGCAGCACGCCCTCGCGCAGGGCCCACGGGCACACCTGCACCTCGCGCAGACCGAGCATCGCCATCGCCGAGTGCGCCACGATCGCCCCGGCGAGCGACTGCCGGGCCCGCGGCGCGGAGATCCCGGGCAGCCGAGCCCGCTGTGCCTCCGACATTCGGGCCAACCGGTCCATCTGGACCTTCAGGTCGGCGCGCCGCAGCATCCGCGGCACGAATGGGCCCTCCTTACGCGCCGGAGCCCCGCACAGCCTGGCCAGCTGATGAAACGTCCGGGATGTCGCCACGACCGTCCCTCGCCGCTCCCAGTGCAGCCGCACCGCGACCTCCTCCAGTTGCGCGCGGACGTGGTCGCGCAGCGACCGCACCTGCCGCTGGCTGGGCGGGTCGCCGGACAGCCGTTCCCGGGTGAGCCGGCCGGCGCCAAGGGGCAACGACACGGCGAAGTCCGGGGCGACGTCATGCCCGTACGCGATCTCCAGGGATCCGCCGCCGATGTCGAGCAGCAGCAGCGGGCCGGCACGCCAGCCCATCCACCGCCGGGCGGCGAGGAACGTCAGCTCCGCCTCCTCGGCGCCGTCGAGCAGGCCCAGCTCGATACCGGCGCGCTCCCGCACCGCCGCCAGGGCGGCGTCGCGGTTCGGCGCGTCCCGGACCGCCGCTGTGGCGTACCCGAAAAGCTCCTGGACCGCCCAGTTGCGCGCGTGGCCGACAGCGCCGGCTACCGCCGTCGCCAGCCTGTCGATCGCACCGGCACTGAGCGTGCCGGTCTTGTTGACCCGCTCGGCAAGTCGCAGCTTGGTCTTCTTCGCGTGTACTGGCAGCGGCAGACCGCCGCCAGCGTCGGCGACCAGGAGATGGGCCGTGTTCGAACCGACGTCGAGGACTCCGAGGCGCATGCCGCGCGGTTACCCGAAATCGGGGAAATTTATACGCTCACTGCCGACCGATGGCGTATCCCTGCTCGCGTAGGCGACGGGCCCAGCTCGCCAGCGTGTGGCGCGGCACCCCGAAGTGCTCCGCCGCCCCGGTGATCGAGCCGGCCTTCTCGTAGGCCGCCATGACCTCGTCCGGCTCGGGCATCCTGCGGTACGCGCGCTTGCCTGGCGTACCCGCCTGCACCCGGCCGCGGCGCCGACCGGCCTGCCGCGCCGGTGCGCGGCGCGCGGTGGCACCGCGCTTGGCTGCCGGCGCGGGCAGCGCTGATGCCGGTGTGGGCGCGGTGAGCGCCCGCACCAGCAGGTCCAGGTCGAGCGGCGGCATGTCACCAGGGGCCAGTCCGCTGCGGTTACCGGCCCGAACGGTGAGTTCGGTGATGCGGGTCTGTCCTGTCGAGGTGTCGACCCGCACGGTGGTGTGTGGTGTCTCCGCACCGCCGTTGTCGCGTGTGATGGTGATGACGTATCTGCTCACGGAAGCCTCCTTGCGACCGGCCCCCGTTAACCGTCGACCACCGTGACATTACTCCGTTCAGTAGCGATAGTGATCCGGTTTGAACGGTCCGGTGACGTCGACGCCGATATACCGCGCCTGCTGCTCGGTCAGCGTGGTCAGCCGGATACCCAGCGCGTCGAGGTGTAAACGGGCCACCTTCTCGTCGAGGCGCTTCGGCAGCACGTACACCTCGCGGCTGTACTCCTCTGGTCGGGTGTACAGCTCGATCTGCGCGAGCGCCTGGTTGGTGAACGAGTTCGACATGACGAAGCTCGGGTGGCCGGTGGCGTTGCCGAGGTTCATGAGGCGCCCCTCGGAGAGCACGATGACCGAGTGCCCGTCCGGAAAGCGCCACTCGTGCACCTGCGGCTTGATCTCGATCTTTTCGATACCCGGCACCCTCGCCAGGCCAGCCATGTCGATCTCGTTGTCGAAGTGCCCGACGTTGGCGACGATCGCGTTGTGCTTCATCCGGGACATGTGCGCGGCAAGCACGATGTCGCGGTTGCCCGTGGTGGTGACGATGACGTCTGCCCGCTCCACCACGTCGTCGAGGGCCACGACGTCGAGACCCTCCATCGCGGCTTGGAGCGCGCAGATCGGGTCGACCTCGGTGACCGCCACCCGGGCGCCCTGCCCACGCAGCGACGCCACCGCGCCCTTGCCGACGTCCCCGTACCCGCACACCACGGCCAGCTTGCCGGAGAGCATCACGTCGGTCGCCCGGTTCAGACCGTCCACAAGCGAGTGCCGGATTCCATACTTGTTGTCGAACTTGGACTTCGTCACCGAGTCGTTGACGTTGATGGCCGGGAAGAGCAGCGCACCTGCGGCGGCCAGCTGGTAGAGGCGCTTGACGCCGTTCGTGGTCTCCTCTGTGACGCCCTTCACGCCAGCGGCGATCCGGGTGAACCGCCGCGGGTCCTCGACGAGGACGGTCGCGAGCAGCCGCAGAAAGGCCTGATAGTCCTCGGGATCGTCGTCCATGGGCGCCGGCACGGCGCCGGCCGCCTCGAAGTCGACTCCGTTGTGGAGCATCATCGTCAGGTCGCCGCCGTCGTCGACGAGCATGTTGGGCCCCTGCCCGCCGGGGAAGTCGAGCAGCTGGTTCGTGCACCACCAGTACTCGGCCAGCGTCTCACCCTTCCACGCGAACACCGGCGTGCCGAGGGGCTTCTCCGGCGTACCATCGGCACCGACGACGACCGCGGCGGCGGCATCGTCCTGTGTGGAGAAGATGTTGCACGACGCCCAACGCACCTCCGCGCCGAGCGCCACCAGCGTCTCGATGAGCACGGCGGTCTGCACGGTCATGTGCAGCGAGCCAGCGATCCGGGCGCCGCGCAGCGGCTGGCTGGCAGCGTATTCGCGGCGGATGGCCATCAGGCCGGGCATCTCGTGCTCGGCGAGCCGGATCTGGTGACGGCCAGCCTCGGCCAGGGACAGATCGGCGACAGCGTAATCGACATTGGTAAGCACCAGCGGCACCTCCCAGACGGAGGCGCCCTTCTACCAGAAACCCACGGGCCGAGCGTGGCGGGTTACCCCGTCGCAGCGCCTCTCGGCCTGGGACCACGCCGGCAATCCGGCGCGATGCGTGAAACGCTAACGCGCCCCAAGCCCGGTCGCAAGGCTATCGGCGTTCCACGCCGCGAGGTCTCGTTGCATCAGGATGGTGTCGATCCAGCGGTCGTGCTTGTGCCCGACGCCGATGAGGCGCCCGACCTGGGTGAAGCCGAACTTGCGGTGTAGCGCGGCTGACGCGTCGCTGCCGGTGTCGGCGATCACGGCGATGACCTGTCGCATCTTCGCGTCGGCGCAGCGTGCCAGCAGCTCGCCGAGCAGCCCGGCGCCGATCCCGCGACCGGTATGGCCGGGCGCCAGATAGATCGTGTCTTCGACTGTGTGGTCGTATGCGGGCTTGGGCCGCCAGGGCGAGGCGTACGCGAGCCCCACCACCTCGGCGCCGTCGTCGGCGACGAGGAACGGCAGGCCGCGCCCGTTGACGTCGGCGAGCTTGCGGCGCCAGTCATCGACGGTAGGCGGGACCGTCTCGAACGTCGCGACCCCAGTCGTCACGTGGTGCGCGAAGATCGCCGCCACCGCGTCGAGGTCGCCGTCGACCATTTCTCTATAGTGAAGCACACCCCCATTATAGCGAACTGGCAGCTAGGTGAGGCGTGGCGCCGCCACCACCCTTGACAGCCGCCGATCAGACAGCGGATGGTTAGGACACTTTAAAAAAGACGCATCTCGATGTATGGCCGTACCAGTTCCGTGGGGTGGTACGGGCGACTCCCGCCAGCTAGCGGCGGACGAGCTCCACCGTGTAGGTGCGGGTGGCGGTGCCGTCCTCGGACGTCACCGTCACCAGCCGCCGATCCGGTCCCTTCTCGACCGCCACGGTCGCGTACGGGTCGCGCGGGGTTGCGGTGACGACCGCCTTGCGGGGCTGCGGCGTCACCACGCGGTACTCGGTGACGTCCGGGGCGAAGCCCGCGACCGGCACGCCGTCCACCTCGATCGCCGCGGCGGCCGCGTCGCTCGAAACACCAGGCGCCTTCGCATACACCTCGACCTCGCTGACCGTCGCATACCCGTCCGGCCGCATCGCCATCACCACACGGACCCCAGTCGTCGAGACCGGCTGGATCGGCACGTCAGCCACCACCGTGCCCTCGGTGCCCACCGGGACGTCCGCGCTGGCGTCGACCCACGCGCCGGCCGGGTCGAGCACCTGCACCTTGAGGCTCGACGGGAAGCTGAGGTTCGAGCCGTCCCGATAGAACCAGGTGGCGACGCGGGTCACGTCGCGAGCCGTGGGGAAGGTGTACGTGATCGTGTCGGACGGGTTCTTCGCGCCCGACCTCCAGTTCGACCACGCTTTCTCGGTGCGGTTGCCGTTGCGCAGGCCGGCCGCTGAATACCCGGACTCGGTGTACGTGGCGCCCACGGTCACCCCGCCGTCGGGTGCCGCGTTTCGCTGCGCGGGAGCGGCGACCTGCACGCGGGCGGTCGCCGGCAGGGTGCTGCCGTCGACCACCCGCGCGGTGCCGGTGACCGTGACGACGCCGACCTGATCGAAGGAGGCGCCGCCGGTCCATGTCACCGGCAGCTCGACGCGGGCACCGTGATCGCCAACGCCGGTCACCGTCACCGGCAGGTCGGGCAACCCGCCGGCGTACGCCTTGGCCCGTCCGGGCACAGTCGTGCCGAACGTGTCGACGGCGACGGTCGCCTCGGCACGCAGTTCGCGGCCGAGCACGTCGGTGGCAACGCCCTTGACCTTCACCGTGCCGGGCTGGCGCCACCGGCCGTCCGGCGGGTACGTCCACACGACCGGCAGGCTGCCACGCGCGCCGTCGCGGTACACCGGGGTGACGGTGTCGGGCAGCGTGGGACGCAGCCCCGGCACCGTGTACGCGGACACGGGCGCGACGCGCTGCGCCGTCTCGTCGACGACGGTCCAGCGCTGGTTGGAGCCGGAGGTCGGGGTGTAGGTCGACACGGGGCTGCCGTCCGCCGTCGCCTGGCCGCCGACGTCGATCAGCCGGCCGGTCTCGGCGTTGACGAGGGTGTACGTGCCGTCACCGGTCGTCGAGAGCATCCATTGTGTACCGACACCCGCCGTCAGCGGCGTCCCGGTGGCGACGTTGACCAGCTCGTACCGTTCCCTGTTGGTGACGCCCTCGGTCAGGTTCCGCACCTTCCACAGCTGCGCGGTGCTGGCTGGGTCGTCGGTGCGGATGACCAGCCCCGTGCCGTCAGCCGTAGGCGTGAGTGACCGTCCACTCTGCACGCCACGCAAGCGGTACACGTGACCCTCCTGGACCAGTGCGGCGCCCTTCGCCACCCCGCGGACGCCCTTGACCAGAAACGTCGTGACCGATTTTCCGGGGACGGTGAGTGTCGCGGCGCCGCCCGCGACGCGCACCGGCGCACCCCGCACGAGCGCGCCGTCGGCGCTGGTGATGACGGGCGTCACGGTCGCGTGCGGCCCGACGTGCCGGAACAGCGACAGGTCGAGGGTGACCGACCTGGACGCGGCGTCGTTGTTGACGTGCACGACCGTGGCAGCCGAGCCGCTGGGCTTTATGGCGGCGATGGTGGATGCGTTGTCCACTTTGACCACCCGGTCGCCGGGCCGGATGTAGTGGGTGAAGTTGCGGATCGTGTGGAACTTGGTGTTCGGCTGGATCGGGCAGGTCTCCAGGGTGGCGTCGGCCGCGCAGTTGAACGGGATGTGGATACTGCCCCAGTTTCCTCCGCCGGCGGCCTGCGGGATGGTGTCTTCGACCGGCTGCCAGAAGACCCACGCCGAGGGCTCCAGCTCGCGCAGGTCGTCGACCATCCGGGTGGCGATGCCGAGACCCGGCTCCATGCTCGTGTAGCTGGTGCCGGACAGGAAGCTGCCCTCCACCTCGCTCATCCAGAGCTTCTGATCCTCGCCCTTGGCGAGGTCACGGACGCTGGTGCGCTGCCCGGTGCCGTAGGTGTGGACGTTCATCTGGTCGACGACGGCCTTGGTCTGCGCGGTGTAGGCGTTCCAGTTGGTCGTGAACGTGCCCGGGTTGGTCTCGTCCATCGCGGAAACCACCGCGCCGGTCTGCGCGCCTTCGAGCGCTCGGGCGGTGGCCTGGACCACGAGCTGCTGGAGCGCGGGGCCGGCGTGCGCGCCTTCCTGACGCCCGCCGGTTGGTTGCCCGTCAGGGCCGAGCTGGGTGCCCCAGTACGGGGTGTTGGGTTCATTGAGCGGCGCGATGGTGTCGAACTGGATGCCGTGCCGCCGCTCCAGCTCCTCGGTCACGCGCACGAGGTACGTGGCGAACTCGTCGACGGTGTCGGTGCGGATCTGGTCGGAGCTTGCGTTGAAACCGCCGGACACGTACCCGCTGACCGTCTGAAACCATGGGGGTGAGTTACTGAACGACTCCCAACGGTCCACTTTGTCCTTGATCTGGTCGATCCACCAGCGCTGGTTGGCGTCGGCGTCCCAGTTCCAGTGGTCCGGGTTGTTCGGATCCCACCAATCCATGTCCTCGCGGGTGGTGCCCTCGGGCGCGCGCCAGAAGCCCTCCATGGTCGCGCCGGTCTTCATGTAGTCCTTGCGAACCTCAGGGGCGTTGCCACCGCCGATGTTGTAACGGGCGATGTTCAGCCGGAGGCCGTCCTCGCCGAAAAGCATATCGACCAGCTTCGTCCTGATTTCGTCCGGATATCCGCCCGTGACATTCGCGAACCAGACCAGACTCGTACCCCAGCCTTCGAAGGACGGCTGCTGATACGAGGGATCGATGCGGATGACGACGGGAGCCGCCTCGACCGCTTCGGCCCCAGCCTGTGCAACGGCTGGTCCGGCGGGTGCGACGGCCATTCCCACGGCGAGCGACAGCATTGCCACGGCGTTTCGGATATCCATTTACGAACCCCCATAGGAAGGCAGGTGGACACCGTACCGCAACGGGAACCGGGAGGCGAGACCCCAAGTTCGCACGCTAGAGTGTCCGCTCATCGAAGATCCCAATGGCGGGCAGACAGTGGACCAAACCTTCCAGGTCGACCTTCGCGGCATCGTCGACCTGCTCAGTCACCATCTGTACAGCAGTCCCCGCGTCTACGTGCGCGAACTGCTCCAGAACGCCGTCGACGCGATCACCGCGCGACGGTCGGCCAACCCGGACGCGCCGGGGGCCATCTGGGTCGAGACCGGGCCCGGACGGCTCGTCGTCCACGACACCGGCGTCGGCCTCACCGAGCCCCAGGTGCACGAACTGCTCGCCACCATCGGCCGAAGCTCCAAAAGGGACGAGATCGGCTTCGCCCGGGGCGAGTTCCTAGGCCAGTTCGGCATCGGGTTGCTCTCGGCCTTCCTCGTCGCCGACGAGGTCCAGGTGGTCACGCGGCCCGCGGCCGGCGGCCCCACGACCAAGTGGATCGGGTACGCCGACGGCCGTTACCGCGTCGCGTCCGTTCCCTCAGAACGCGATGAGCCCGGCACCACCGTCACGCTCACCGCACGACGTGGAGCCGAGCAGTGGTTCGAGGCGCCGACCGTCGCCGAGCTGGCGCGGCTGTTCGGTGCGCTGCTGCCGTACGAGGTGCGGGTCGACGGCAAGCCCGTCACCTCCGACGGCGCCCCCTGGGACGGTACGGGCTCCGACCGCCGTGCCGCGCTCGTCGGCTACGCGCAGGACATGCTCGGCTTCACCCCGTTCGACGTGGTGGAGCTGAAGTCGCCCGAGGCGGGGCTGGTAGGCGTCGCGTACGTGCTGCCGTTCCCCGCCAACCCGGCCGAGCGCGTCACCCACCGCGTCTACCTCAAGCGCATGCTGCTCGCCGAAAACGCCGAAGGACTGCTGCCCGACTGGGCGTTCTTCGTCAGGTGCGTCGTCGACACCAGCCAGCTGCGACCCACCGCCAACCGCGAGGCCCTGTACGACGACGACCTGCTGGAGTCCACACGCGAGGCGCTGGGCGCCCAGCTGCGCGGCTGGCTGGTGCGGCTCGGCACCACCGCACCCCGCAGGCTCGCCGACTTCCTCGCGATCCACCATCTCGGCGTCAAGGCGCTGGCCCTGCACGACGACGAACTGCTACAGCTCGTCGACCGCTGGCTGCCCGTCGAGACCAACGTCGGGCGGATGACGCTCGTCGAGTACCGCGAGCGGTACGGCGAGATCCGGTACGTGGCGTCCACTGAGGAGTTCCGGCAGCTCGCCGCGGTCGCCGCCGCGCAAGACCTGGCCATCGTCAACGGCGGCTACACGTACGACAGCGAAATCATCGAACGGCTGCCCCGGCTCGACCCGAACATCGAGGTGGCCCGGCTCGACCCGACCGAACTCGCCACCCGCTTCGACACACTCGACCCCGGTGACGAGCTTGCCCTGCGGGGCTTTCTGAGCACCGCGCAGCAGGCGCTCGACCCGGTCGGATGCGAGGTCACGGTGCGCGCGTTCGACCCGCCGTCGCTTCCCGCCATGTATCTCGTCGACCGCTCGGCCGCATTCGCCGCCGAGCTTCGGGCCACCCGGGACCGCGCGGACGCGCTATGGTCGCAGGTGCTGGGGGCACTCGACCAACCCGCCGACACCAGACCGCAGCTCGTCCTGAACCACCGCAGCCCGCTCGTGCGCCGGATGACCACACTGGACCATCCGCAGCTCATCACGCTCGCGGTCGAGGGCCTTTACGGGCAGGCGCTGCTGCTCGGATACCACCCCATCAGGCCGGCCGACGCCGCGCTGCTGAACCGCTCGTTCCTCGGCCTGATCGACCAGGCCGTACCGGAGGAGAACCCGTGAGCGCCGAGAAGGTTCACGAGCTGATGGCACGCGCCGACGGCATGCCGTACGGCGCCGCGAAGACCGCCGTCGTCGAGGAGGCGGTCCGGTACGCGGACGCGGCCGACGACCTCGCCCTGTCCTTCGCCACCCGGATGGAGCTGGTCAACGCGTACCAGTACGGCGCGGAGCCGGGCAAGTCCTTCGTGCCGTTCTCGTGGTGCCTGTCCACATACGACGCGGACCCGAAGCGGTTCGGCGGGCACACCCACACGCTGCTCTGGTACTTCAAGTACATGATCTCCAATCTCACCGGTTTCCCGGAGATCCCGCTCGACCGCACGTACGCGGTCCTCGACGACATGGAACGGCGCTGGCGGGCCGGCGGGCACACCATGCACGCCGTGCACCGATACCGCGAGATGATCGCCGCGCACGTCGGCGACACCGACACCGAGGTCGAGCAGTTCCGGCTGTGGTCGGCGGCGCCGCGCGACGCGCTCTCCGACTGCATCGGCTGCGACCCCACCGGCAAGGTGCGGCACCTGAGCCGGCACGCACGATACGAGGAGGCGGTCGGCGTCGCGCTGCCCGTGCTCCAGGGCCGCATGACCTGCCGCGAGCAGCCACAGCACATCCTCACCAGCCTGCTGTCCGCGTACGTCCACACCGGACGGTTGACGGAGGCCGCCGACGCGCACCGCCGGGCGTACCGCGCGCTGCGCGCCGACCGCGGCGAGCTGGAGGCCGTGGCCGACCACGTGCTGTTCTGCGCCCTGACCGGCAACGAGGTCCGCGCACTGGAGCTCGTCGAGCGGCACCTCGGCTGGCTCGACAACCCGCCGTCGCCGCGCGCCATCATGCGGTTCGCGAGCGCCGCCGCCCTCACCCTCGGCCGCGTCGCCCCTGACCTGCGGGTCAGGCGAAGTGGTGTGGAGGTCACAGCCGCCGCCCTCGCCACCGAGCTGGCTGAGCAGGCCGCCGAGGTCGCCGCCCGCTTCGACGCGCGCAACGGGAGCAAGCAGCAGAGCGACATCGTCGCCAACACCATCGCCGCTGAGCCGTGGGTCGAGTATCTGCCGCTGTCCGAGACCGCGCGGCGGGCCGCCGAGCGCCGTTCCGCTACCGCTCCCGCTTCGCCGTCGTCTCCGGCGACACCTCCGGCCGAGCCGGCTCCCCCGGCGCCCATCGACCCGGGCCTCACCGGCGACGCGCTGCTCGACCACGCCGAAGAGCGGTGGCGGGTCCGCGATACCGCCGGCGCCCGAGCCGCCTGGGCCGCGTTCGCCGATCGGGTACCGGAAGCCGCGCGCACGCCGTCGCAAGCCGCCCGCCTCCTCGACGCCAACGGCCTACAGATCGTCGACGAAGACCCGCAAGCGGCGCTGACCTCCTGGCGAGAGTCGCTGTCCGCGCACGCCGACCTCGGTGACGAATATCGGGTACGCCGTGCGCGCGCCCGCATCGGCATGCTGCTGTGCCAGCTCGGCGAGGTCGACGAAGGCCTCGCCACCGGCGAGGAGCCACTGCGGAAGCTCTTCACCGAGGGCGACCCCGCCGCCCGCGCCGGCTGGGGCATCTCGCTGGCCGCCATGCAGCTCACCGCCGACCGGCCCGCCGAGGCCCTCGACGTGCTCAACCGCGTCGAGCCGCTGGTCGAGCTCGCCGGCACTCCCGAGATCGGCGTGGAGATGCGGCTGCTGCGCGCCACTGTGCTGCTCTCGTTGGACCGCGGTGACGAGGCCGAACCCGAGCTGCGCGCCGTCCAGGCCACCGGGGCCGCCGACGAGACTCAGCGCGGATACGCCGCGTTCCGCCTCGGTGGCCTGCTGCTGCACCGCGACGACGTCGACGGCGCTGTCGACGCGTACGCCGACGCGGCCGCCCTCACCACCGGTCCCCTGGCCGCCGAGGCGCGATTCCACCGTGGACGGTTGCTCGCCGCCGGGCCGCGCGCTGCCGAGGCCGTGCCCGACCTGGTCGAGGCGGTTGCTGAGTTCACGGTCTACGGCGCGGCCGAACCGCCGGCACTCGCGCGCATCGAGCTCGCCATCGCGTACCTGAACAGCGGCCGGGCCCACGAGGCGGCCGAGACCGCGGAGGAAGCCGTGGCGGCACTGCCTGGGTCCGGTGTGGCCGCCGAGCTGCCGCGCGCCCGGCACGTGCTGGCCAGCGCCTACCGCCAGATCGGCGAGCTGGACTCGGCACTCGAGCTGATCCGCGCCAACATCGCAGCCGAAGAGAACGACCCGTACGGGTTGGCGCGGCTCCGCGAAGACGAGGGCGACGTTCTCGAAGCCGCCGACCGCGACGGCGAGGCGGTCCCTGCCTACGAAGCGGCCGCTACGGCCTACCACACGGCAGACTCCCCATTGGACGGTGTACGCGCCCTCCGCAAGGCGGCCCGGTCCGCCCGGTACGCCGGCCAGCTCGACGACACCACCCGGCTACTCGACGCGGTCGAGGCGATGCTGTTCCCACTGCCGTCCGCCGAGCCGGCAGTCGTGTTCCACACGGCAGGGCTCGACTACGACCGGTCGGCCCTCGCCGACCACATGGGTCGCCGCGAGGAAGCGGCGATGCTGGCCGGGCGGGCAGCCGAGGGATACGACCGGATCGGTGCCGCCGACAACGCCGCCGACGCCCGCCTCACCCAGGCTGAGCTGCTCGACGAGCCGGCGGCCGAGCCGTTGCTGCGCCAGGTCTTCGAGTCCGTGGAGCACGGCACCAATTTGTGGTACCGCGCCGGCTACGCCCTGGCCGACGCTCTCCGCGCCCTGAACCGCGACGGCGAGGCCGACACCATCCAAGCCCAACTGGACGCCGCCACCCCGTAACCGCCCACGCCCCGCACGGCGCCCGCCCACCACCCGCGCTCCCACGCGACGCTCCCACCACCCACCACCCACCACCCACCCTCCGCGCTTCCGCGCTTCCGTGCGTCTGGGCGTCCGCGCGTCTGGGCGTCCGCGCGTCTGGGCGTCCGCGCGTCTGGGCGTCCGCGCGTCTGGGCGTCCGCGCGTCTGGGCGTCCGCGCGTCTGGGCGTCCGCGCGTCTGGGCGTCCGCGCGTCTGGGCGTCTGCGCCGCTTCTGGTGCGGCGCGCGGCCCGCCTGGGCGGGCAGCGTGCCGCCGCGTCCGCCCCTCTCCCCACCGATCAAGGGCAAAGGCACGTGGTTTGATCTCTTTTCCGCGTGCATTTGGCCTTGATCGACGCACTTCGCCTTGATCGGCGGGGGTGAGCGGCGCGAAGGCCAGGCGCTGTCCGGCTTGGTTGGGCGCCGTGGATCTTGCGCTTCGCCATGTCGGATGCATCCGCACGCAAAGTTCTGCCAGGCGATGGCCGAGCCGCTACGCGGCCAAATTTCGGACCGCCCTCGTCGCCAGAGCGGCGGTCCGGCACCAAGATCCGGCACGTCGCCGCCCAGGCGCGGCGGTTGCTCCCGCCCAACGACGCCGGACGCGTCCGCCGGCGTGGCACGGGCCGTTGTGAGGCCCGGCCGCGCAATCTTGAACGCTTCTTGCTGCCAGAGCGGCCAAGAACGTTCAAGATTCAGCTCAACCCGGGAAGGAAGCGAGCAAGTCCGAGCCCGGGCCCTGCCGCCGACGCGCACCGGACCGTGCGCCCGGGTTCCGCAGTTCGTAGTCACACGTGTGCTGGAGTTTAGGGGTTGAGCTGGGCAAACGC
>NZ_JBAKHX010000057.1:0-53401 GCF_036906915.1 Micromonospora sp. CPCC 206061 | reverse complement strand
GATCAAGGGCAAACGCACGTGGTTTGATCTCTTTTCCGCGTGCATTCGCCCTTGATCGATGCGAATGGCCTTGATCGGCGCACGGTCCGCATGGCGGGCGCGCGCGGCGGGGCCGGCGTAGCCGCGCTCGATCGCGCGGCGTCAAGGTCGCAGCCCGAGAGGCCCGCGGTGGGTCGAGCGCCCACCGGGGCGGTGATCGGCATGGCGCGGCGCAGGATCGTCCAACTCCGCGGCGTTGATCAAGGAGATCTGCATGGATCAAGGGCAAACGCACGCGGAAAAGAGATCCAACCACGTGCGTTTGCCCTTGATCGGCGGAAGAGGGGCGCGGGCGTACTAGGCGCGGAGGGCGGCCGTGATCAGGGCGCGGCCCTCGGCCTGGAGTGACGCTAGATGGTCCTTGCCGCGGAAACTCTCGGCGTAGAGCTTGTAGACGTCTTCCGTACCGGAGGGGCGGGCGGCGAGCCAGCCGGACTCGGTCACGATCTTCAGGCCGCCAATCGCGGCGCCGTTGCCCGGGGCCTCGGTCAGCAGGGCGGTGATCGGCTCGCCGGCCAGCTCGGTCGCGGTGACCTGGTCGGGGGAGAGTCCAGCCAGCACGGCCTTCTCCTCGCGGCTCGCCGGTGCGTCGATCCGCTCGTAGGCCGGCGCCCCAAAGCGCGACGTCAGCCTGGCGTAGTGCTCGCTGGGAGTACTGCCGGTGACGGCGGTGATCTCGGCGGCCAGCAGGCACAGGGCGATGCCGTCCTTGTCGGTGGTCCACACGCTGCCGTCGCGCCGCAGGAACGACGCCCCCGCGCTCTCCTCGCCGCCGAAGCCGATCGAGCCATCGAGCAGCCCGTCGACGAACCACTTGAAGCCGACCGGCACCTCCATCAACGGGCGGCCAAGGTCGGCGGCCACTCGGTCGATCATGGACGAGGAGACCAGTGTCTTGCCGACCGCCGTGCCGGCGGGCCAGCCATCCCGGTGCCGGTACAGGTAGTCGATCGCCACCGCGAGGTAGTGGTTGGGGTTCATCAATCCGGCGTCGGCGGTGACGATGCCGTGCCGGTCGGCGTCGGCGTCGTTTGCGGTGGTGACCTGGTAGTCGGCGCGGGACGCGATGAGCGAGGCCATCGCGTACGGCGACGAGCAGTCCATCCGGATCTTGCCGTCCCAGTCGAGCGTCATGAACCGCCACGCCGGGTCGACGTCGGGGTTGACGACGGTCAGGTCCAGCTCGTACCGCGACGCGATCTCGCCCCAGTACGCGACGCTGGCGCCGCCGAGCGGGTCGGCGCCGAGCCGCACGCCGGCCGCCCGGATCGCGTCGAGGTCGACGACGCTCGGCAGGTCGCCGACGTACGCGTCGAGATAGTCGTACTCGCCGGCCTGCTCGCGAGCGCGCGCGTGCGGCACCCGGCGCACCTCTTTGAGGCCGCCTTCGATGAGCGCGTTGGCGCGCTGCTCGATCACCTTGGTGGCGTCGGAGCCGGCCGGGCCGCCGTTGGGCGGGTTGTACTTGAACCCACCGTCGGACGGCGGGTTGTGCGACGGGGTGATCACCACGCCGTCGGCGAGCCCGGACGTGCGGCCCCGGTTGTACGTGAGGATCGCGTGCGACAGTGCCGGCGTTGGCGTGTATCCGTCGCGGCTGTCCCGCAGCACGTGTACCCCGTTGGCGGCGAACACCTCGAGCGCGCTGATCATGGCCGGCTCGGACAGAGCGTGCGTGTCACGCCCGACAAACAGCGGCCCGTCGATGCCCTGGCTGGCCCTGTACTCGCAGATCGCCTGGCTGATCGCCAGCACGTGGTCTTCGTTGAAGCTGAGCCGGGCGCTCGAACCCCGGTGCCCGGAGGTGCCGAACGCGACTCGCTGGTCGGCGACGGACGGGTCGGGGTGGGCCGTGTAGTAGCTCGCCACCAGGTGCGGCACGTCGATCAGGTCGGCGGCGGTGGCGCGTTGCCCCGCGCGAGGATGCGTCACGGTCAAACCTCCTGGTGGAAACAGTAGTGGGCAACGGTAGAGGGCGCGCGGCGGGCACGGGCGGCACGCCGTTACGGTGTGGGGCGGGCATGCACTCTTTCGACTGGAGGAAGCTCTTGACGGGCAGCGTTCGGATCGTGGCGTTCGACCTGGATGACACGCTGGCCGTGTCGAAGTCCCAGATCGACGAGCGGATGGCTGACCTCCTCGCCCAGCTCGTCGCTCGGGTCGACGTCTGCATCATCTCCGGCGGCCGCTTCGAGCAGTTCGAGGCCCAGGTCCTGCGGCACCTGAAGCTCGACGACAAGGCGCGCACCCACCTGCACCTGATGCCCACCTGCGGCACCCGGTACTACCGGTGGATCGATGGCGGCTGGGGCATCGTCTACGCGGAGAACTTCGCCGAAGAGGTCAAGGCGCGCGTCATCGAGGTGCTGACCGAGGGCGCCAAGGAGCTGGGGCTCTGGGAGCCCGAGCCGTGGGGCGACATCATCGAAGACCGCGGCAGCCAGATCACGTTTTCGGCGCTGGGCCAGTCCGCCCCGCCCGACGCCAAGTACGCGTGGGACCCCGACGGCGCGAAGAAGGAGCGCCTGCGGGCGTACGCCGCGCAACGCCTGCCGGACCTCGAGGTGCGCAGCGGCGGTTCCACGTCGGTCGACGTCACAAAGAAGGGTGTCGACAAGGCGTACGGTATGCGGAGGCTGATCGAACGCGTCGGCGTGGCGCACGACGAGGTGCTCTTCATCGGCGACCGGCTCGACGAGGGTGGCAACGACTACCCCGTCAAGGCGATGGGCATTCCCTCCGTGGCCGTGACCCGTTGGCAGGACACCGCGGACTACGTAGAGCGCTTGCTGCCGTCATTGGCCGCTGCCCCGCTGCCGTAGGATCATGGGTCGGTAAAGCCCTGGAAGGAGCAGTCCGGTGTCCCTGGACCCGCAGTTGCGCCAGATCCTTGCGTGTCCGGACACGCATCACGCTCCACTGGAGTTCGACGCCGCCGCGCAGACTCTGACGTGCACCGAGTGCAAGCGAATCTTCGAGGTCCGCGACGGCATCCCGGTGCTGCTGCTGGACGAGGCGCGAAACGGAGCTGACGGTGGGCGCTAGCGTGCGCGGCCGGCGGAACGTCGATGAGACTCTGCTCGACGACGCTGCCGCCCTTCAGGAGAACGACCCGGGCGGCATGCTGCGGGCCACCGCCTCGGCGGGCGCGCAGGTGCGCGAGTCGGCGGCGCTGGCCGCCGAGGCCAACCTGACGTCGTTGCTCGACGAGGGCCGCCCCCGCGCGGTGGTGATCGCGGGCGTCGGCACCGCTGGGCGTACCGGAGACGTGCTGGCCACCGTCGCGGGACCGCGCTGCCCAGTTCCGGTGATCGCGCACCGCAGCGCGGGTGTTCCCGGCTGGGTGGGCGCCGCCGACGTGGTGATCGCGGTCAGTGCCTCGGGGCGCAGCCCGGAGGCGCTCGGCGCCGCCGACGCCGCCGCGCGGCGCGGCGCCCGGCTGGTCGCCGTGGGCGCGCCGGACTCGATGCTCCAGTCGGTGGCCGAACGGGCCAGGGCGCCATTCATCGCGGTGCCGCGGCGCGCGCCGGCCCGGGCGAGCTTGTGGGCGCTGACCGTGCCGGTACTGATGGCAGCCCGCGCCCTTGGCCTCGTCAAGGTGAACGAGGCAGACCTCGCGGAGACGGCGACCCGGCTGGACGCCGACGCCGACCGGTCCCGCCCGACCGCTGAGTCGTTCGTCAACCCGGCCAAGTCGCTGGCAATGGCCCTGGCCGGCTCGGTGCCGATCGTGTGGGGCTCGTCGCCGCTGGCCACCGTGGCCGCGCGGCGCTTCGCCGACACCCTGTCGGCCAACGCCCGGTACCCCGTTGTGGCGGGCGCTCTCGGCGAGGCTGGCCGCGGTCGGGTCGGCCTGCTCGACGGCGTCTTCGGCGGGCTGGTCGAGTCGGCCCGCGACATCTTCGCCGACCCGGGCGAGGAGTCCGACGCCACCCGACTGCGGGTGGTGCTGCTGCGCGACGGCGGCCTCGGCACCGAAGAAGACGCCGACGAGCCGGTGGCCGTGGAGGAGCGGCGGGCCGACGCCGTGCAGACTCTGGCCGAGCGGCGCGGCGTGCGCTGCGACGTGGTCACCGCGGAGGGCGGCTCGTCGCTGGAGCGGCTCGCGTCGCTCGTCGCGATCCCTGACTTCGCATCCGTTTACCTGGCGCTGGCCCACGGGCTGGACCCGATGGCGGTGCCGGCCGTCACCGAGATGAAGGAGCTTTCCAACCCATGAGCGAGCGGAGCGAGCGAATCATCGGGCGCAGTGCGCTTGGTGCCTCATGGCCGCCCGCAGCGAAGCGAGGACGGCCATGAGCGCCTCCGGGGGCACCAAGGCGATCGTCGCGGCCCTGCTGGCCAACCTGGGTATCGCGGTCACGAAGTTCGTGGCGTGGCTCCTCACCCAGTCGTCGTCGATGCTGGCGGAGTCGATCCACTCGGTTGCCGACTCGGGCAACCAGGCGCTGCTGCTACTGGGCGGGCGGCGGGCGCGGCGTAAGGCCACGCCGCAGCACCCGTTCGGGTACGGCCGCGAGCGCTACATCTACGCGTTCATCGTGTCGATCGTGCTGTTCAGCGTCGGTGGCCTGTTCGCGCTGTACGAGGCGTACCACAAGTACGAGCACTGGCACGGCGGCCACGACGAGGGCATCACGGCGTGGCACTGGGTGCCGGTGGTGGTGCTGTCGGTGGCGATCGTGCTGGAGTCGTTCTCGTTCCGGACTGCGATCGTGGAGTCCAACCATGTGCGGGGCAAGGCGACCTGGGTCCAGTTCGTCCGCAGGGCGCGCGCGCCCGAGCTGCCCGTCGTGCTGCTGGAGGACCTTGGCGCGCTGGTCGGTCTGGTCTTCGCGTTGATCGGCGTGTCGCTGACGCTGATCACCGGAAGCAGCCTGTGGGACGCGCTTGGCACCGCGGCGATCGGACTCCTGCTGGTCACCATCGCGGTCATCCTGGCGATCGAGACCAAGAGCCTGCTGCTCGGCGAGGGCGCTACGCCGGAAGACGTCGCCAAGATCGAAGAGGCCCTCCTCGCCGGGCCCGAGGTCGACCGGATCATCCACATGAAGACGCTGCACCTCGGCCCGGATGAGCTGCTCGTCGCTGCGAAGATCGCGGTACGCGAAAGCGAAACCGCCGATGAGATCGCAGACCACATCAACGCGGCCGAGAGCCGCATCCGTGCCGCGGTGCCCATCGCCCGGGCCATCTACCTGGAGCCCGACATCTACCGGGTACCGGCAGCGCCGGCCGCGGAGCCGGCGCCAGCGGCGGGCTGAACCGTGGAGGCGCTGGCCAGCCCGATCCGGCCGTACGCCTGGGGTTCCCGCACCGTGATCGCGGGAATCCAGGGGCGGCCGGTGCCGAGCGACGGGCCGGAGGCGGAGCTGTGGATCGGCGCGCACCCGGGCGATCCGTCCACTATCGACGGTGTAAGTCTCGCCGACCGGGTCACCGCCGAGCCGGAACGGTTGCTCGGTCCTGCCGTCGCGGCCCGGTTCGACGCGCGCCTGCCGTACCTCGTGAAGATCCTGGCGGCCGCCGCGCCGTTGTCGTTGCAGGCGCACCCGGACGAGGCCCAGGCCCGTGCCCGCTTCGCGGCCGGGCATCCGAGCTATGTGGACGCTCACCACAAGCCGGAGATGCTCGTCGCGGTCTCGGATTTCGAGGCGCTGTGCGGGTTCCGTGACCCGTTGGCGGCAGCCGACAGCCTCGCGGCACTCGATGTGTCCACGTTGGAGCCGGTGGTCGCGGCGCTGCGCGCCGGCGACCTGCGCACCGCGCTGCGCGCGTTGCTGGAATGGCCCCAGACCGACCGCCCGTCACTCGTCGAGGCGGCGGTGGCGGCGCCCGGCGCTCCTGATCTGGTACGCCAACTCGCCGCCCACTATCCCGGTGATCCAGGGGTACTGGTGGCGCTCTTGCTGAACCACGTCACGCTGGCGCCCGGCGAGGCGATCTGGATGCCGGCCGGCAACCTGCACGCGTACCTTCGCGGCACCGGCATTGAGATCATGGCGGCCAGCGACAACGTGTTGCGCGGCGGGCTCACGCCCAAGCACGTCGACGTGCCCGAGCTGCTCGACGTGCTGCGATTCGAGGCGCTGGTCGACCCGGTCGTGCCGGCGGTCCCAGTGGCGCCGGGCGTGGTGACGTGGCGGGCGCCGGTGGCCGAGTTCGCGCTGCACCGCGTGCGGCCGGTGGAGGCCGGTGGTCCGGTGACGCTCGACGTGTCCGGTCCGCGCGTGGTGCTGTGTATCGCCGGCGAGGTCGTGGCGGACGACGGCGCCGCGAGCGTGAAGCTGCCGGCCGGGTACGCGGCGTTTGGTGCGGCCGGTGCCGGACCGGTGATCGTGGCCGGCGCGGGCGAGGCGTTCGTCGCGTCGGTCCCGGCCTGAAGCCAGTTCCTGCACGCCCGTCCGAAGATGGGGCGTATACCGAAATTTCGCGTTTTAGCTTGACACTGACGTTGCGTAGTGTGACTCTATGGGTACGCAGTGTTATCGGGATTAAGGTCCGAGTCACGCGCGGGGAACCAAACCGGGGGGATGCGCGGGGCGGTGGGAGCTGGGCGGAGATGCCGCTCATGACCCGCCGCCCCGCGCGCTGTACGGGTCAGATTGCCGTCCGCGTAAGGTAGTGGGTCGTGCAGTAGACGCGTACGACAGGAGCTTTCATGACCAGCACTCTTCCGGCGCCCGGCGCGTCGGCCGAGTCCCGTCCGCGCACCGTCGCCGAGGGCGACTACAAGGTCGCTGACCTTTCCCTGGCTGCCTTCGGGCGCAAGGAGATCCAGCTCGCAGAGCACGAAATGCCTGGGCTGATGTCGATCCGGCGTGAGTTCGCTGCGGAGCAGCCGCTGCGTGGCGCGCGGATCACCGGTTCGCTGCACATGACGATCCAGACCGCTGTGCTGATCGAAACCCTGGTCGCACTGGGCGCGCAGGTCCGCTGGGCGTCGTGCAACATCTTCTCCACTCAGGACCACGCCGCCGCGGCGATCGTGGTCGGCCCCGAGGGCACGCCCGAGACGCCGACCGGTGTGCCGGTGTACGCGTGGAAGGGCGAGACGCTCGAAGAGTACTGGTGGTGCACCGAGCAGGTGCTCATCTGGCCCGACGGCGAGGGCCCCAACATGATCCTCGACGACGGTGGCGACGCGACGCTGCTCGTGCACAAGGGCGCCGAGTTCGAGACGGCGGGTGCGGTGCCGGCGACCGAGGCGTCCGACAGCGAGGAGTACGCCGTCATCCTCGACGTGCTGCGCCGCTCGCTCGCCACGGACAACCGGCGGTGGAGCCGGATCGCCGAGGGCATCAAGGGCGTCACCGAGGAGACCACCACGGGCGTGCACCGGCTGTACGAGATGCAGTCGGCCGGCACCCTGCTCTTCCCGGCGATCAACGTCAACGACTCGGTGACGAAGAGCAAGTTCGACAACAAGTACGGCTGCCGCCACTCGCTCATCGACGGCATCAACCGGGCCACCGACGTGCTGATCGGCGGCAAGGTCGCGGTCGTGTTCGGGTACGGCGACGTGGGCAAGGGCTGCGCCGAGTCGCTGCGCGGCCAGGGCGCCCGCGTCATCGTGACCGAGGTCGACCCGATCTGCGCGCTTCAGGCGGCGATGGACGGTTACCAGGTCGCCACGATGGAAGACGTGGTCGAGACGGCCGACATCTTCATCACCGCCACCGGCTGCTTCGACGTGATCACCGCCGACCACATGGCGCGGATGAAGCACCAGGCGATCGTGGGCAACATTGGCCACTTCGACAACGAAATCGACATGGCTGGTCTTGCGAAGCGCGACGACGTCACGCGGATCAACATCAAGCCGCAGGTCGACGAGTGGAGGTTCGACGACGGCCACTCGATCATCGTGCTGTCGGAGGGGCGCCTGCTGAACCTTGGCAACGCCACCGGCCACCCGTCGTTCGTGATGTCGAACTCGTTCGCGAACCAGACGATCGCGCAGATCGAGCTCTTCACCAAGCTCGACCAGTACCCGGTGGGCGTCTACACGCTGCCCAAGCACCTCGACGAGAAGGTGGCCCGGCTGCACCTCGACGCCCTCGGCGCGAAGCTGACCACCCTCACCAAGGAGCAGGCGTCGTACCTGGGCATCCCAGTGGAGGGTCCGTACAAGTCGGACCACTACCGCTACTGAGCACCAACTGACGCGATCGGGCCGGGTCCTACCCGGCCCGATCGTGCTTTCTGGGCCGGACCCAGGTCCACACGCAGTACGCGAGCCAGCCAACCGCCACGGCGGTGGCCAACGGCCGCAGCTTCAGCGCGCTGAGCAGGATGATCACCGCCAGCACGGTGAGCCACGGGATGAAGGCCTTCACCCGGCAACAGTAGACGGAGATCCGCACAAGGGGCGGCGGGCCGGTGGTTGCCGCCACCTGGCCCGCCGTCCGGCCTCGGTTTCCGTGTCAGAGCACGTGCTGCGCCTGCCTGCCAACGACCTGTACCACCTCGGCGTCCAGCATGCGGACCCACCGGCGGCGGACGCTGTGCAGTGTGGTGAGGATAGGCCGAGCCGGCGTGCCCTCGGTCGGCTGGAGCACGGCGTTGCCGTCCGGCAGTACGAGCAGCCAGGCCGCCACCTGACCGGGAGTATCGCGATCGCCTCGGCGATAGAGGGCGAAAACGATCGGGCGCTCGTCGACGAAGACCAAGCCGGTATCCAGTTGCCAGGGAAGCTCGGGGTCTGCGGCGAAGGTGCGTTCGTCCAGCACGGGCTGCCTCCGTCGGTCGGTGTGGCGGGTGCCTCGACGCCGTTGTCGCCTTAACTTCCCTTCAGGGTGAAGGTTGCGAGGTGAAGATGCAAGTGCATCTGCGGCCTGTCCGTTGCATGTGAAGACGCCGGCTTGCGTTACCGTGTCCTTGATGGCAGTGAAGCCCAGTCCACCCACTCTGCGTCGGCAACTCGGTGCCGAGCTTCGGCGCCTGCGTGCGGAACGCACGGTCGCGGACGTTGCTGCCGAACTCGGGTGGTCTGAATCGAAGCTGAGCCGCATCGAGACGGCCCATACGGGCATCCGGCCCAAGGACCTGGACCGACTGCTCGACGTTTACGCGCTAGCCCAGGACACCCGGGCGCGTATCCAGGCGCTGGCCACTCAAGCCCGCAAGCGCGCCTGGTGGGAGGCGTACGGTGACGTGCTACCGAACGCCTACGAGACGTATATCGGGTTCGAAGCCGAAGCCACCAGTATCTATAACTATGAAGCACAGATCGTTCCTGGCCTGTTACAAACCGCCGACTACGCCAGCGCGGTCATCGCCGCCGACGGTGTTTACCAGGATGAGGAGGTTCATGGCCAGCGGGTCGCTGTTCGGATGGCGCGTCAGGCGGTATTGACGCGGAGTCCACCTCCGCAGCTAATCGTCGTGGTCGACGAGGCCGTCCTGAGGCGACAGGTCGGGGGAGCCGATGTTATGCGGCGTCAGTTGGGCCGACTCGTCGAAGCAAATGATCGCAAGATGATCACGGTTCAGGTACTGCCGTTCAGTGTGGGTGCGCACCGGGCCCTCGCCGGCTCATTTGTGATTATGGAATTTGCGGGGGACGCCGACCATCCGCTTGTCTATTCCGAGGGCATGACCGGCGGTGTCTTCCGAAGTCGCGCAGATGAGCTTCGAAGTTACTGGATGAGCTTCGAGGCGTTACGGACTGCCTCGCTTACTCCGAAGCAGTCCGTGGAGTTTATTCAAGCCGTAATACATGGCGAAATCTGACTTAGTTTGAGAGGATTCGAAAGTTCATGGTTGGGTGGAATCTGCGTGATAACGCGAACTGGGTGAAGAGTACGCGCAGTGCCGGAAATGGTCAGTGTGTCGAGGTGGCCAAGTTCGGTGGATGCGTCGCGATACGCGACTCCAAGGACACCGATGGGCCAATGCTCCAGTTCTCGGCCACATCGTGGCAGTCTTTCGTGAGCTCGCTGGCCGCGAAGGCCGACGACGAGTAACTCGTTGCCGGGTCACAGTGCAGGCGGTTCTTGTGGGGCCGCCTGCGGTGAGCCTCCGAGCTCTTCAGAGAAGACGGCGATGATCCCTCCCTGCTTGCCCTGGTAACCCGTACGCCAAACGTCCTCAGTGCTTTGCCAGTAGCTACGAACCCACTCGCTGGTCGCCATGAATCGCAAATGAAGCCGGATCTCGTCTATGTTGGCGGTGCCCGTCTGGTGTAGCATTATGAAGTAATTCAAAACCAGATTGGTGTAAACCACCAATCTGGTTTCGACTCCCTCGGGTCGGGGAAATTGTCCCCAGGCTTGCAGTAGTTCTGGATCATTGATTGCCATGGCCAGGAGATCGGTCTGAAATTGTCGAATGGCCATCCGACGCGCATCGCGCATCTGCCTTTGTTGTAGCGCCAGCGTCATGGCGACGGCAATAACGGCTGCGGCGGCAAGAACTGCTGAGATGGCGCCATAGGACTGCCCGATAAGGCTAAGGCGCTCCCAGTCTTGCTCTTCACTGTCGAGAAAGCGTAATGCAAGCGGCGAGGCGACGATGAGCGCTGTTGCCAGGATCAACAGGATCGATGTCGCCAGGATGCCGAGATTAACCTTGAGTGGGCTAAGGAGTCCTGCCGTCGGTTGCCTCTGCCTCTGCATCCTTCTCCTCGTCGCCGGGGCTGCATGTCAGCGGGATCGCCGCCGTATCGCGTCACGCTTGAACGCGTATGCCCGCCAGAACCATTACAAGACAGCGGCGCAACCTCCATGTGAAGGGCGCGGTCGCGCTGGTCAGGTGAATCTGGCGTCTGACGAGATGAGCCGTACCCTATTGAGCTGCGTTTTTAGGCCGATTCGTGGGGCTCGGGCGCGGGGCGCCTGAGCGTGCTGGCCACCGGCGGTGGGCGCAGGCCTGTCCAGTCCGCTTGCTCCGCCGCGGGATTCAGCCACGGTGGTGTGGGCCATTGGTGGCTGGCCCAACCGGCGGCTGGCGCGGTCGCGGGCGGCTCCGCCCCACCCGGGGCGCTCCACGGCGACGGTGCTGGTGCGCCTCCCGGTACGCCGGGACGGGGTGTGGACGGGACGCGGCGCGGGGGACCGGTCAGGCCTGGCCACAGCGTGGCGGTGACCGCGCGGGCCCGTGCCAGCCGGTGTGCCGCCCGGCGGTGCCGCTCGGCGAGCACTGCCGCCAGGTACGCCCACCCGGGCACTCCCGGCGGTGGCGGTGGGGTCGTGGCGGCTGCCACCTCGGTGGCGAGCGCCTGACCGAGGCGGCTGCGCTCTGGTTCGGCCAGCCCGTGCCCGCGGGCTAGAAAGTGCCGCACCGCCAGCGCCAGATCGTCGTCGAGCCCGGTCAGGTCGAGCGTGGCCGCCCAACTCGCGAGCGGCAGGGGCATGCCGGGCACCCAGCCCCAGGAGGCCGGTGTGCGCTCGTGGATGACCATCGTGCCGGCCGCCAGGTCGCCGAGGCGTTTGCCGCGCGGGTTGCTCAGCATCGTGGCGAGGCTGGCGATCCAGGTGACGAGCGGCAGTACGAGGCCGGGCCACTCGACAGCGACGCTGACCAGGGAGCGAGTCAGCGCGTGGCGGAACCGGACGGGACCGCCGTCGTCGCGGATCACCCGCAGGCCCACGGCGAGCTTGCCGACGGTGCGGCCGCCGCTCAGCGTCTCGCAGATCACGGGGTACCCGACCAGCACGAGCACGATGCCGACGGTGAGCAGTGCGCCTTCGAGAGCGGCGTCGGCGCGCACGGTGGTGATGAGGACGCCGCCCACCATCGCCAGTACGAGGGCGATGCCCGCCTGAACCGCGATGTCGACGAGCAGCGCGAGCACGCGGGAACCGACCCGCGCGACCCGCACCTCCAGCTCTACGGCCTCCCCGTTGACGAGACGGCTTGACGACCCCCCTTGCGCGTTCACCCGACCAGTGAACACCATGTCCGGCGTGGATCTCGACGCGTACGTCGCCGAGCACGATGCCGAGTGGCGACGGCTGGAGCAGCTGTCGCGGGGACGCAAGCTGTCCGCGGCCGAGGCGGACGAACTGGTGGCCCTCTATCAGCGGGCGGCCACCCACCTGTCTGTGGTGCGCAGCCGGTCGCCCGACCCGGCGCTGGTTGCCCGCCTCTCCCGGCTGGTGCTGAGCGCCCGCGCCGCGATCACGGGCGGCACCGGGGTGTCGTGGCGCGAGGTGGGCCGGTTCTTCACGGTCGGCTTCCCACTGGCCGTGTACCGGGCACTGCCGTGGTGTACAGGCGTGGCGGTGGCCTTCACGGCCGTGACCGGCTTTCTGATGTGGTGGGTGTCCGGGCACCCGGAAAGCGCCGCCGCGTTCATCGGTGAAGACGCGGCCCGCGAGCTGGTGGAGTCGGAGTTCGCCGGGTACTACACCGAGTTCATGCCGGCGACCTTCGCCTTCCACCTGTGGACGCACAACGCCTGGCTGGCGGCGCAGTGCCTGGCCGCGGGCGTGCTCATCGTGCCGGTGCTGTGGCTGCTGTGGAACAACGCGCTGAACATCGGCGTGGTCGGCGGGGTGATGCTCTCGTACGACCGGGGTGACCTTTTCTTCGGACTGATCCTGCCGCACGGGCTCCTGGAGCTGACGGGGATCTACGTGGCGGCCGGCGTGGGGCTGCGGATCGGTTGGGCGTGGATCGCCCCTGGTTCGCACCGCACCCGTGGGCGGGCAGTCGCCGAGGCGGGTCGCACCGGGATGCTGGTCGCCTTGGGCCTGGTCGGCTTGTTCGCGGTGGCCGGGCTGATCGAAGCGTTCGTGACGCCTTCGCCGCTGCCGGCGGTGTTTCGGGTCGGCACCGGCGCGGCCGTCTGGCTCGCCTTCCTGGCCTACGTCGTAGTCCTGGGCGGCCGCGCCGCCCGCGCTGGCGAAACCCCCGACGTCCCCTGACCCCGCCTACGCCGGCGCCGCCCGCTCTCCCGTCGATCAAGGGCAAATGCACGCAGATCGGAGAGGCCCCGATCAGCGTGGCGGCCAGCCACCCTGTTCGGGCGGCTGGCCGCCGCGCGCTGTCAGAGGCGGCCGGCCTGCTTCAACGTCAGGTACGCGTCGCAGAGGCGAGACGGAAACACGTCGAGCGGCGCGTCGAGCACCGTGACCCCGTTGCGGGTCAGCGCCGACCGCACCCGGTCTCGCTCGCCGAGGGTGCGGATCGCCGCGGCTGACAGGTACGGGTCGCCGGTCGGCTCGGCCATCCGCTCCAGCAGCGGGTCGTGCACCGCCGCCACGATCACGCGGTGCCGCGCCGCCAGTCGCGGCAGCACCGGCAGCAGCCCTTCGCCGAGCGCGCCCGGCTCCAGCGCGGTGAACAGCACCACCAGCGCGCGTTTCCGCTCGCGCCGCAGAACCTCGCCGACCACCAACTCGAAGTCGGTCTCCACAAGGGATGGTTGGAGCGGCGCGAGCGCGTTGACGAGGCGGGGGAGCAGCACATGGCGGCCGCCGGACACGGTGGCGCGCACCGCGGTGTCGACCGCGAGCAGATCCACCTGGTCGCCGGCCCGCGAGGCGAGCGCCGCGAGCAGCAGGGCGGCGTCGATCGACGCGTCGAGCCGCGGTTCGTCACCCACCCGCACCGCCGACGTGCGCCCGGTGTCGAGCACGCATACGACCCGGCGGTCGCGCTCCGGTCGCCAGGTGCGCACGAGTACGTCGGAACGGCGCGCGCTGGCCCGCCAGTCGATCGACCGGACGTCGTCACCGATCACATACTCGCGCAGCGCGTCGAATTCGGTGCCCTGCCCTCGTCCCCGGGTCACCCGCGCGCCTTCGAGCGTGCGCAGCCGGGCCATCTTCTCCGGCAGGAAGCGCCGTGAGTCGAAGCGCGGCAGCACCCGCAGGCGCCACGGCGGCGTGGCGGGGCGGCCGGCACGCTGCCGGAACGCCAGCCCCAGCGGGCCGTACGAGCGCACGCTCACCCGCACAGCCGGGCGGTCACCGCGCCGGGTCGGCATCACCGTGGTCTCGATCCCGGCCGACGCGCGCGGCTCCACTACCACCCGGTGCACCCGCGAGGGCGCGCCGGCTGACGGTACCCAGGAATCCCGGACCTGCGCGCGCAGGACGCGTGGGGAGTCATTGTGGACGCTCAGCGTCACCGCGGCGGTCTCGCCGAGCCGGACCGCGCGGGCCCCGTCGCGGCGAAGGAGCACGCCGCGCAGCGGCGCGGCGAGCGCGGCGTCGGCCGCCGCGAGCGCCAGGACCGCTGCGGTGAGAAGCACGACGCCCCACCACGGCGACGGCCACAGCGGAAGCGTGGCGGCGCTGAGCGCGAGGAGCGCGGCGGTCCGGCCGGTGAGCATTACCGCGGCGTGGGCACGGTGGCGAGCACAGCGTCGAGTACCGCGTCCGGCGTCACGCCTTCCAACTCGGCCTCTGGGCGCAGCCGGACGCGGTGCCGGAGGGTGGCCCGCGCTACCGCCTTGATGTCGTCGGGCGTCACGTACTCACGCCCGGCCAGCCAGGCCCACGCCTTGGCGGTGCCCAGCAGGGCGGTCGCGCCGCGCGGCGAGGCGCCCAACTCCAGTGACGGCGACGTCCGGGTGGCCCTGCACAGGTCCACGACGTAACCGAGCACAGCGTCGGCGACGCCCACCCGTTGCACGGCGGCCCGGCCCGCGGCCAGATCGGCGGCGCTGGCGACCCGTTGCACGCCGGCCGCCTTGAGGTCGCGCGGATCGAACCCGTTGTGATGCGCGCGCAGCACGCCGATCTCCTCGTCGCGGCCGGGCAGCGGCACGGTCAGCTTGATGAGGAACCGATCGAGCTGAGCCTCGGGCAGTGGATACGTGCCCTCGTACTCGATGGGGTTCTGGGTGGCGGCCACGATGAACGGCTCGGGGAGGGGGCGTGGCGTGCCTTCCACCGACACCTGCCGCTCCTCCATGACCTCCAGCAGCGCCGACTGGGTCTTCGGCGGCGTGCGGTTGATCTCGTCGGCGAGCAGCAGGTTGGTGAACACCGGCCCGGTGCGGAACTCGAAAGCCGCGCTGTGCGGGTCGTACACCAGCGAGCCGGTGACGTCGCCGGGCATGAGGTCGGGCGTGAACTGCAGGCGCTTGGCGTCGAGGTCGAGCGCGGCGGCGAGGGTGCGCACCATCAGGGTCTTGGCGACGCCTGGCACGCCTTCGAGGAGCACGTGGCCGCGGCACAGCAGCGCGATCACCAGCCCGCTCACGATGGCGTCCTGCCCGACCACCGCCTTGGCGACCTCGGCGCGCAGCCGGTGCAGGGCCGCTCGGGCGTGGTCGGCGTCGGCGGGGTGGGTCACCGCTGCTCTCCTTCGTCGGTCCTCACGGGTGGCGCGCCGACCTCGTGTGCCAGCGCGTCGAGGTCAGCGGCCAGCGCGACCAGTTCCTCGTCGGTCTCCGGGGAGGCACCGTACAGCAGGTGGTCCACCTCGTCCCTGTTCCAGCCGGTGTGCACGGCGACCGCGTCGGCCAGCGCCCCCTCGTCGGCGTCCGGCTCCAGCCGCAGCAGGGTCGCCGCGCGCTGGCGTGCCGCTTCTCGCAGGATGTCGGCGGTGGGCCCGCGCGCCTTGGCCCGGCGGTACAGCCGGCCACGGCCCAGCACGGTTTCGGCGCCCCGCACGGTAGCCGGCAGCGGCTCGCTCACTGGCGGGCCGAGCCGTCGCGCCCGCCAGAGCGCGACGACCAGGGCGGCCAGGGCGAGCTGGACCAGCACCGCCCAGAACCAGGGCGGGAACGCGTCCCAAAGCGGGTTACGCCCCTCGCCGGGTGGTGCCGCCTCTCCACCGTCTCCTTCGGACCCGCCAGAGGCGGATCCGTTGCCGGAGCGCCCATTCCCGCTGTCGCCTTCTCCCGGCTCACTACCGGAATCGCCTTCGTACGAAGGGTCCTGCGAGGGCGGCCGGTCCGGCGCGGTGCCGGGCGGGTCGACGTTTCCCGGCGGTGGCTTTTCGAGCTCGTGCAGGTCGAGCCAGACCACTGTGGACCGGCTGGACAGCAGTCCGACGGCGAGCGCGAGGTTGCCGTGCTCGTCGACGCGGTCGTTGCGGAACGGTTCGTTCGCCCCGATCACCACAAGCTCGGCCGCCGACCACCGGGTCAGGACGAGCCCGGCGTCGTAGCACCGCTCGCCGTCAGCGTCGTACCGCTGGCGCAGCGCCGCGGCAATGCCGGCGCGGCGGGCCTCGTCGAGCGCGCAGCCCGGCTCGGTCGCTTTGGCCGCCCACCGGCGCACGCTGGTCGCGACCGGCGCCGCCACGGTGTCGAGGGTACGGGCGGACGGGTCGACGAGCACGATCCGGGTGCTGGCCGGCAGGGACGACAGCATGCGCAGGTAGTCCGGGTGTGAGACGCCCGGCACCGGCACGAAGAGTGTGGCGTTCCCCTCGTACGCGGCGCCGATCGCGTCGAGCGTGCTGGCCGTCCGGTGCACCCGTACGCCCTCGCGGCGCAAGGCGTCGGCGAGCGCGCGGCCACCGATCGGCGCCTCGCTGACCGGGCTGAGGAAGTCGGCGTCGGTCGGGTCGGGCTGCTCGATGGCGTACGTGACGCCGGTCACCGTCAACAGAAGCGCCGCGATGCCGATGGGGATCGCGATCCGGTGCCACCTCATGACACTGCCGCCATCACAGGGCCCGCCGCAGCTGGTCGGTCAGCTCACGCATGCGCGCGTCGTGCTGGGAGGTGGCGGGAAGCTGGCCGTACCAGAGGTCGGAGAAGACGCCACCGGCCGCGCGCAGCGGCTCGTCGACCGCGGGCCGGGCTCTCCCCGCTGCGCCGGCCAGCTCGGTCACCGTCCATCCTGGACGATGCTCGACGACGCGCCGGTCGACCAGTTCGCGCACCATCGCGCGCAGCCGTTCGCGCACGGCCTCGGCGTACCGGCCCTGCGCGGCGAGCCGGTCGGCCAGCGAGATGAACGCCGCCACCGGCATGTCGGGAAGCTCGTCGGGGCCTGCCGCGCTCTTGCCGGTGGCAGGCTCGGGCACGCTCTCACGGCGGCGCCAGGGCCAGCGGAACCGGGGCCACCGCAGGCGCGGCATGCGCAGGCGTGGCCACCGGAGCCAGCTCGGCCGGCGGCGCGGCACCCAGGCCGGCCACCATCGCCAGCCGGCGGCGACCAGGCCCGCGAGCAGCACTAGGAGCAGCGCCGCCAGCGGCAGCGGGACGACGTCGCCCAGCGCCGCCACCGACTCTGTCCACCACCGGCTCATCGGGCCAGCGCGAGCAGGTCGGGGGCCAGCCGGCCGTGATGGCGGGCCCGGGAGAGCAGGATGTCGAGCCCTTCGGTGCGCATCCGGGTCTCCAGGTGCAGCACGGCGTCGAGGCAGGCGAGCGTCGGGTAGGCGAGCGTGTTGACCAGCAGCCAGGCGACCGCGCTGAGCAGGCCGGTCCACTGCGGCCGGTCGAGGCTGAGCGCGTCGAGCGCGGCGACCGCGCCGAAGCCGAGCGCCACCCGGATCGCCAGCCACGCCAGATAGCCGAGCACCCGTACCCCACCGGCACGCAGGCCCGCGCGGCACGCCAGGCCCGCGCTGCGCACCAGCGCCCGACCCGGTCCGAGGCGATCGAGTACAACGGCAGGGGCGACCAGGCCGAGCAGGGCGTACACGGCGAACCAGGCCGGTCCGGCGAGTGCCGCCGCGAACATGGCGGCGCCGGTCACCGCGGCGACCAGCGCGACCCGCCCCCACCGGGCACCGCGCGGGTCGATCAGGCGGCTTGCGGGAACTGGCTGGCCGAGGACGGAGGCCGCCGCGGCTCGCGACGTGAGCCCACCGAGCAGCACGATGATCGTCATCTCGGTGGCGGCGCCTACGGCGAGCAGCAGCCAGTACAAGCTGAGGAGGTCGGAGTCGGGTAGGTAGGCGGGCGGCTGCGCGTCGGCGGACCGCCGGAGGGGAGCGAGCAGCGCCTGCTCGAGCGCGGCGAGCACCGCCGCGACGGGCAGCAACACTCGCCCGTGCGTCCGTAGCAGCGTCACCGCGGCGTCGAGAAGCTCGCCGACGGTAAGGGGACGCAGCGGCAGCACTGCGCCATCCTGGCACGGTGTGGCCAATCGGTCCGCCCCGGCCACCCTGACGACCGATGTTGATCGTCCGATTTGTCGTATGCGCAGGTGAACCGCCCGTGGAGCCGGACACACGGATCTGAAGCGAGGTGGAATATTGAACGCATGAGGGCACGGGTACTGGTGGTCGACGACGATCCCGCACTCGCCGAGATGCTCGGCATTGTGTTGCGGAGTGAGGGTTTCCTGCCCTCCTTCGTGGCCGATGGCGAGCGGGCGTTGGCCGCGTTCCGGGAGAACCGTCCCGACATAGTCCTCCTTGACCTGATGTTGCCTGGAATGAGCGGCATCGACGTGTGCAGGTCGATACGTACCGAGTCCGGCATTCCGATCGTCATGCTGACCGCCAAGAGCGACACCGTCGACGTGGTGCTGGGTCTGGAGTCAGGCGCCGACGACTACGTGGTCAAACCGTTCAAGCCCAAGGAACTGGTCGCCCGGATGCGGGCCCGGCTGCGCCGGGGCGAGGACGCTGCGCCCGAGATGTTGACCATCGGCCCGCCCGGCAACCAGATCAACATCGACGTGCCGGCGCACACCGTGAGCCGCGACGGCGACGAGGTCAAGCTGACCCCGCTCGAGTTCGACCTGCTGGTCGCGCTGGCCCGCAAGCCGCGCCAGGTGTTCACCCGCGAGGTGCTGCTGGAGCAGGTGTGGGGATACCGGCACGCTGCCGACACCCGGCTGGTCAACGTGCACGTCCAGCGGCTGCGGGCCAAGATCGAGCCCGACCCTGAGCGGCCGGAGATCATCCTGACCGTGCGGGGCGTGGGCTACAAGGCGGGCACCGGATAGCCTGGGGCCGACTGTGGCACTTTCGGCACCCTCCGCATCCGCGCTCGGCAAGGCTTCCGCACTCGGCAGGCGCGCGCTCGCCGCTGCCCACGGTGCCTGGCGGGCCGCCGCCCAGCGCGGTGTCGCGCTGGGCGCGCCCGTGCGTCTGACGTGGCGGCGGTCGCTGCACGCCCGCGTCGTCACCATCACGCTGGTCGCCTCCAGCCTGCTGGTTGGCGGCTTCTCGTACCTGGTGGCCACCCAGAGCACGAACATCCTGATGCAAGGCACCGAGTCCGGGGTCAGCTCGCAGCTCCACGACGACGTCGAGTACGCGGCGAACCAGCTGAGCGTCTACGACCAGCCGTATGACCCGGACATCCAGGTGACGCTCAACCAGACCGCGACCTACCTGTCCGGCGGCGGGCCCGAGCAGGGCGGGATGGTGGCGCTGACGGCCGTCAAGCACACCAACCTCAAGAGCGCGGCGCCGCTCGGTGTCGATGTCAGCCCGCTGATCGGCGACGAGCTCGAAGACGCGGTGGCGTTCCAGGGCCGAGTGGCCAAGCAGATCCGCACGGCCGATCTCGGCCCCGGCCCGACCAAATTCCTCGTGTACGGCTCCCGGGTGCCCACCAGCTTTGGCCAGGTCGAGCTGTACCGGATTGTCCCCCTGACCACCGAGGACCAGGTGGCCAACCAGATCCGCACGATGGTGCTCTTCACCGGCGTGGCGCTGGTGGTGCTGCTCGGTGTGCTGGCGGCTCTGGTTACCCGCCTGGTCGTCAACCCGGTACGGGTGGCCGCCCGTACCGCACAGCGCCTCTCCGCCGGGCTGCTCGACCAGCGGATGGCGGTCAACGGCGAAGACGACCTGGCCCAGCTCGCTGCGGCGTTCAACCAGATGGCGACGAATCTCCAGCGCCAGATCGTGCGACTCGAGGAGATGTCGCGGCTCCAGCGCCGGTTCACCTCCGACGTCTCGCACGAGCTGCGCACGCCGTTGACCACCGTCCGGATGGCGGCCGATCTGATCTTCGCCGAGCGTGACGAGTTCGACCCGGCCGTCGCGCGCTCGGCCGAGCTGTTGCAGGCTGAGCTCGACCGGTTCGAGAGCCTGCTCACCGACCTGCTGGAGATCAGTCGCTTCGACGCCGGCTTCGCCATGCTGGACGCGGAGCCAACCGACCTGGTGCCGGTCGTACGCAGGGTCGTCGATCGGCTCGCGGGCGTCGCTGAACGGGCCGGCGTGGCGATCGACCTGCACATGCCCGACACACCGGTGATCGCCGAGGTGGATCCTCGACGGGTCGAGCGGGTCCTGCGCAACCTCGTCGGCAACGCGGTCGAGCACAGCGAGGGCAAGCCGGTCGGAGTCACCCTCGGCGCCGACGAGTCCGCCGTGGCGATGACCGTTCGTGACCACGGCATCGGGCTGCGGCCGGGCGAGGAGAAGCTGGTGTTCAACAGGTTCTGGCGGGCCGACCCGTCGCGGGCCCGGCAGACCGGCGGCACCGGGCTCGGCCTGTCGATCAGTCTGGAAGACGCGCGGCTGCACGGCGGTTGGCTGGAAGCGTGGGGCGCGCCGGGTCAGGGGGCCCAGTTCCGGCTCACCCTGCCGGTGCGGGCCGGCGACCGGCTTACCTCGTCGCCACTGCGCCTGGTGCCGCAGGCCGAGGTGACGGCGTGACGCGTCGGCGATCGGTGCTGGCCGCGGCGCTGGCGATCGGGCTCGGAGCGGCCGGCTGCGGCATACCCGACGAGACAGAGGTACGGGTCGACGGGCCGGGCCCTTCGCCGGGATTCGCCACCAGCGGCGGGGTCGGCGCCGCCCCGCCGCCCCGTGACTCGGCCGCCTCGAAAGAGCAGTTCGTCGACAACTTCCTCCTGGCCGCGGCCGGTGAGCCACGGGAGACGCACCTGCGGGTGCGCAACTACCTCGCGCCAGCGGTCAAGGACGAGTTCAAGGAGTCGCAGGAGGAGCCGCCGGTCAACCTGGTGCGGGTGCGCTCGCGCACGGTGGCCGACAACGCCGACGGCACGTCGATTGCCACGCTGCAGGTCGACCAGGTCGGGGTGCTCGACGGCGACGGGCGCGTCAACCCGCCAGCACTGACGGTGACGACCTACACCATCGGGATCGGGCAGGTCGAGGGCAACAGCGGCTGGTTCGTCACCGTCCCGCCCAACGTGCTGCTGCTCAATGTCTCCGCGCTCGACAGCAACCCGCTCAACGGGTACTACGAGCCGCAGACCATCTACTTCTGGAACGCCGAGCGCACCGCGCTGGTGCCCGACCTGCGGTACATGCCGCGGGCGGTGCCGCCCGAGGGCCAGCCGACCGAGATCCTCGACCGTTTGATCGCCGGCCCGTCCGACCTGCTGCGCCCAGCGGTGCGGCGGTTGCCGGCGGGCACCCAGCGCACCGGCACCGTGCCCGATACCGGCGACCGGTTGGAGATCAGCCTTTCCGCCGAGGCGGGGGCGCCCGACTACGACCCGGCTGACCTTGGCCGGCAGCTCATATGGTCGCTGCCGCCGTCGTTGCGTAAAGACCTGGAGGTGAAGATCGAGGGGCAGTCGCCTCGGGTCATCACGATGGATCAGGCGTACCTCGACGCGAACCAGGCGGGCACTTCCAGCGAGACCCCGGAGCGGTTCGCGATCTACCAGCGCAAGATCTACCGGCTGAACAGCTCGCCCAACAACGGTCGGGACCCGTTGCCCGCGCTGCTCACCAACGCGGTCAACCACGACGTGCTGTTCGCGGCCCTGGCCAGCGGCTCCGGCGTGACGGCTGGCGCGCTCGTCGTCGCGCGCGGTCAGCGGCAACAACTGATCGTCGGGGCGACCGGCGGCGACCGGCCGCGCTCGTTCACCCCGGTCGGTTCGGAGCACCAGTCGATCGGTCGGCCTGTGTGGTTGAAGGCGCCGCTCGACACCGGGCTCGTCGTCGTGGAGGGCGGCCTGTACCAGTTCGGCCTCGACCGTGGTGAGCTGACGCGGGTCGGCCTACCGGGCGTGCCTGGCGCGGTCAGCGCGGTCAGCGCCGCCCCCGACGGCAGGCGGCTCGCCGTCGTCGCGGACGGGCGGCTGTGGGTCGCCGCGCTCGGCCGCGACGACCGGTCGGTGGAGGTGCTGGCGGTCCGCCCGGTGCCGACCACGCTCCAACAGCTCACCGAGGTGGCCTGGAGCGGCGAGGGCCAGTTGGCCGTCGCCGGAGTGCGCGCTGGCAAGAGCACGATCGGCAAGGTCACCATCGACGGCGTGGCCGAGGCTGATCCCAGTTACGAGCTGGGCGGCGGCACCGTGACGTATCTCGTCGGATTTTCGAGTCCGGGCAGCGTCGAGGGCATCAAGATCATGTATGTGGCGGGTGGGAAGGGGTACGACGCGCAGGGACCGGAGCTGATCATCCAGGCGAACGAGGTCGTGAACGGGCCCGCCAACGCACAGCCGGGCAACGCCACCGCCCCCTTCTTCCTGAGCTGATCGCCGTGGGCGTCTGGACCGCCGTCACCGACCTGGTGCTGCCCGCCGGGTGCGCCGGCTGCGGCTCCGAACGGGTGCCGCTGCGGTACGGCGTCTGCGACACCTGTGTGGGCGAGTTGACGGCGTTGCGGCCCGGCCCCGCACGTCCGACTCCGGCGCCGGAGGGCCTGCCGCCGTGCGGCACGCTGGGGCCGTACGCCGGAGCACTGCGGGAGGCGCTGCTGGCGTACAAGGAGCGCGGGCGGCACGGGTTGGCGGTGCCGCTCGGTGCCCTGCTCGCCGACGTGGTCGCCTATTCGGTGGGTGGGGCCCTGCCCGCGTACTCCTTGTGCCTGTGCCTGACACCGCGAGGGCCGCGCGGAGCCGGCATGGCGACCACATGCGGCGGCTTGCCGCGAACGCGGCCGCGAGCCTGCGGCGTGCCGGCTGGCCGGCGGCGGTGGCGCGCCCGTTGCGGGCACGGCCGCGCGCCGACTCCGCGGACCTGGATCGCGCCGCGCGGCTCACGGCGTCGGCGGGCGCGTTCCGGATCGCGACCGGCCGGGCGCCGGCGCTGCGGCGTGCTGCCGCCGGGCGCGCGGTCGTCGTGGTCGACGACATCATGACGACGGGTGCGACGCTCGCGGCCACATCGAGACGGCTGGCGACCGTTGGGGTGACTGTGCGTGCAAGCGCCGTACTCGCAGCGACACAGTTGAGGAACGCTCGCTAGATATCCTTTTCACCCGTTCGTGCGGCTTGGGCGATTCTTCTCGAACCGGTCTCGCCTGGGGGGGTGACGAGCGGCCGAACAGGAGTTAGCGTCGACTTCACCGGGGTATGACCATGGGTTCAACCCCGCAAGGGCGGCTCGTACTTCGGGCGCCCGCTGCCGAGAGGAGGAGCGATTCCTTCATGTCATCGGCAACGGGCCGGTGACATGCCACAGATCAATCGTGGGGGAGGTCACGCGTGGACATCGTCGTCAAGGGGCGCAACGTTGAAGTGCCCGATCACTACCGAGTTCATGTATCCGAAAAACTCGCAAAGATTGAGCGCTACGACCACAAGCTCATCCGCGTCGACGTCGAACTATTCCACGAGCGAAACCCGCGACAGTCCGACCACTGCCAGCGCGTAGAGATCACGGTGTTCTCCCGCGGGCCGGTAGTTCGCGCGGAAGCCTGTGCGCAGGACTTCTACGCGGCGCTCGACTGCGCGATCGCCAAGCTCGACACCCGGCTACGCCGTGCCGCCGACCGGCGCCGCGTCCATCGCGGCAGGCGCGCACCCGTCTCCGTCGCCGCCGCGACGGCGGGCCTGCCAACCGAGCTACCTAGTACTCCAGCGGTCAACGGGAGCCGTGCTCCCGCGCCGGTCGAGGAGGAGGAGTACGACGACCAGCCCTGGCACATCGTGCGCGAGAAGGAGCACACCGGTGAGCCGATGACCATCGACGACGCTCTGTTCCAGATGGAGCTCGTCGGGCACGACTTCTACTTGTTCCTCGACAAGGAAACGGGCCGGCCCAGCGTCGTGTACCGGCGCAAGGGCTACGACTACGGCATCCTCTCGCTGGCTGTCTGAACCAGCACGAGATCCCCGGCAAGCAGGCCGTAGATCACGTCGTCGACGCGGGTGCCGGAGAAGCCTGGCAGCCGGCCGCGCAGGTACCCCTCGCGCCGGAACCCGGCCTTCTCCAGCACCCGCTGAGACGCGACGTTTCCCGGTCGCGTGCCGGCGGTCAGGCGGTCGATCCCCGCCTCGGTGAACGCCCATCCGGCGAGCAATCGCGCCGCCCGCGTGGGAAGGCCGCGCCCGCGCCAGGGCGGCAGCATCGCGTACCCGATCATCGCCTGGCCACTGCGCGGCTCGTCGTAGTACAGGCCGATGTTGCCGGTCGCCGCACCGGTCAGCGCATGGACGATCACGAAGTCGGCCCGCTCGCCGGCGAGCCAGCGGCCCTCGGCGCGGGCGCACCGCAGCTCCACCTCGTCGCGATCTGGCGCGATGGGCGGCAGGCTGGTGGCCGCCACATCCGGCGTGGTCAGCAACGTGTGCAGAAACTCGCCGTCGCCCGGCCCGAGCGGGCGGAGCGTGACCACCCCATCCGAGAGCCCGCCGGCCGGCAGATCGGGCAGCAGGCGCGGTGTCTGGCCCGGCGGGTCATCGGCCAGCCGGCTCCAGACCACCAGGTCGTCCCGGTGACCGTCGCGCCGGAGGGCGGCCCCTCGGCGTACCCCCTCGCGCTGGAACCCCGCGGCCAGCGCGACCCGCTGGCTGGGCGCGTTGGCGAGGTCGGTCAGCAGTTCCAGCCGCCCGAAACCGCGGGCGAACGCCCATCCGGCGAGCGCGGTCGCGGCGGCGGTGGCCACCCCGCGGCGGCGCGCCCACGGCGCCACCCAATACCCGATCTCGGCCTGAGCGCGCTCCGGCACCAGCCGGCCGAGACCGGCGCCGCCGATGAGGCGGCCGGTGACCGGGTCGGCGACCGCGAACGCCGCGCCGCCCGACGCCCAAGCAGCGGGCGCGCCCTGGCTGATCCACCCGAACGCGTCGGACGGGCTGTACGGCTGAGGCAGGCCCGGCATGAACCGTGCGGTCAGTGGGTCGTTGCAGCCGGCCACCAGGTCGTTGACGTCGGCGTCGGTGAACCGGCGCAGCAGCACGCCGTCGCCCTGTACCGGCGTCGCGCCTGTCACAGGGAATCTCCCGGGAGGAGGCTGGCGATCCACGCGTCGCGGCGCTCGCCGCGGTGGGCGAGGTCGCCGCGCAACATGCCCTCCATCGTGAATCCGGCCTTCTCCGCGACCCGCCGCGACGCCACGTTGCCGACGTGCGCACGCCATTTCACGCGGGCGAGCCCCACCTCCGCGAACGCCCACTCGCACACCGCTCGCAGCGCGGCCGTGGCGTACCCGCGTCCCCGTGCCTCGGGAGCGACGAGGAAGCCGACCTCGCCGATCAGCGGGTCGTCGGCGGAGATCCGCAGGTCGATGTTGCCGACCCACGTATCGGCCGGATCCGTGATGGCGAAGACCGCGCCCGCGCCGCGTGCCCAGCCGAACGGGGCGATCCGGAACGCGAACTCCTCGGCGTCCTTGCGCCTGTACGGGGTCGGGACGGTGGTGTAGCGCACGGCGTCCAGGTCGGAGCAGGCTGCGACCATCGCGTCGATGTCGCGTTCGTCGGGCCGGCGGAGCGTCGCCTCCTTGGCGTGCAGGATCGGCTGGGCCCGACCGAACACCTTGGCCCGGCGGGCGGTCAGCTCGTCGACCTGCACCTCGACCGGGTCACCCGGCAGCAGCGACCCCACCCAGCCGGCGTGGCCGCCGAGCGGGTTGCCGTCCGCCAGCCGGAGCTCGCCCTCCAGCCGGAACCCGGCCCGCAGCGCGACCAGGCGGGACGCGTGGTTGCCGACCGCCGCCTGCCAGACCACGCGGCGCATTTCGAGCGCCTCGAATGCCCAGCGGCACACCGTGCGGGTGGCGCCGACAGCCACGCCCCGACCACGGGCCCAGGGCGCCGTCCAGTAGCCGACCTCGGCCGAGCGCAGCACCCGGTCGATCGAGACCAGCCCGCACGAGCCGAGCAATTCGCCGCTGTTGGCATCCGTCACCGCGAAATGCGTGCCGGTGCCGTCCGCCCAGGCCGACGGGGCCAGCTCGGTGACGAAGTGCCGGGCATTTTCGCGCCCGTACGGCACCGGCACGCGGGTCCAGAGTTGGATGTCGGGATCTTGGCAGGCCTGGTAGACCGCGTCGGCGTCGTCGGCCCGCCACTGGCGAAGCACGAGACCAGGCGCCGTGATCTGATCCTGGGTCACCATCGGATCCCGCTGGGAGTCGTGGCCGCCCACGATGGCGCCTGACGTGGATTCCGGTTGAGGTTCACTGGGTAATCGTGCCGGATCGTTCGCGGCTGGCGTAACCTGTTTCGGTGCTCGCCCCAGGTGAAATGTCCGCTTACGCACGGTCGGCCGGAGGCGCGGCTGACAGTTCCCCTCACGGTGCGCCTACGATGGTTCGGCAGACTGTCCAAGGGGAGCGTTGACCCGTGTCGATTCTTGAAAAGTTCCTTCGTGCTGGCGAAGGCCGAATGGTACGCCGGCTGAAGGTGATCGCTGCAGCGGTCAACTCGATAGAGGACAACTACACAGACCTCACCGACGCCGAGCTTCGCGAGCTCACCGACCAGTATCGGGAGCGGATCGCCGACGGTGAGACCGTCGACGACCTGCTGCCGGAGGCGTTCGCGACAGCGCGCGAGGCGGCCGCTCGCGTGCTCGGCCAGCGGCCCTACGACGTACAGGTCATGGGTGGCGCCGCGCTGCACTTCGGCAACATCGCGGAGATGAAGACCGGTGAGGGCAAGACCCTCACCTCCATGCTCCCGGCGTACCTGAACGCGCTCTCCGGCAAGGGCGTGCACATCGTCACGGTCAACGACTACCTGGCACAGCGCGACGCCGAATGGATGGGTCGCATCCACCGGTTCCTCGGGCTCAGTGTGGGCGTGATCCTGCCGAACCGGCCCGCCGCCGAGCACCGTGCCGCGTACGAGTGCGACATCACGTACGGCACCAACAACGAGTTCGGCTTCGACTACCTGCGCGACAACATGGCGTGGTCGGCCGAGGAGTTGGTGCAGCGCGGGCACAACTTCGCGATCGTCGACGAGGTCGACTCGATCTTGATCGACGAGGCCCGCACACCGCTGATCATCTCCGGTCCGGCGGAGCACTCGGCTCGCTGGTACGGCGAGTTCTCCACGGTCGTGGCCAGGTTGCAGTCGGGCAAGGACGGCGAGGGCGACTACGAGGTCGACTACGCCAAGCGCACCGTCGCCATCACCGAGCGCGGCGTCGCGAAGGTCGAAGACCGACTGGGCATCGACAACCTGTACGAGTCGGTCAACACCCCGCTCGTCGGATATCTCAACAACGCCATCAAGGCCAAAGAGCTGTACAAGAAGGACAAGGACTACATCGTCAGCGACGGCGAGGTCCTGATCGTCGACGAGTTCACCGGGCGCATCCTGCATGGCCGCCGGTACAACGAGGGCATGCACCAGGCGATCGAGGCCAAAGAAGGCGTCGAGATCAAGCAGGAAAACCAGACCCTCGCCACGATCACGCTCCAGAACTACTTCCGCCTCTACGAGAAGCTGTCCGGTATGACCGGCACCGCCCAGACCGAGGCCGGCGAGTTCAACAAGGTCTACAAGGTCGGCGTGGTCAGCATCCCCACCCACCGCCCGATGATCCGGCTCGACCGCTCCGACGTCATCTACAAGACCGAGAAGGCCAAGTTCAACGCCGTGGTCGAAGACATCGTCGAGCGGCACACCCTGGGCCAGCCGGTCCTCGTCGGCACAGTCTCCGTGGAGAACTCGGAGATCCTTTCGCAGATGCTGCGCCGCCGCGGCATTCCGCACGCAGTGCTCAACGCGAAGTTCCACCAGAAAGAGGCGGAAATCGTCGCGCAGGCCGGGCGCAAGGGCGCAGTCACCGTCGCCACCAACATGGCCGGCCGCGGCACCGACATCCTGCTCGGTGGCAACCCCGAGTTCCTCGCCAAGAACGAACTGCGCCAGCGTGGCCTCGACCCGGTCGAGCACGAAGACGACTACTACAAGGCGCTCGAAGAGATCCTTCCCAGGTGGAAGGATGCCTGCGACGCCGAGGCCGAAGAGGTCGCCGAGGCCGGTGGCCTGTACGTGCTCGGCACGGAGCGGCACGACTCCCGGCGCATCGACAACCAGCTCCGCGGCCGCTCCGGCCGGCAGGGCGACCCGGGCGAGTCGCGCTTCTACCTGTCGCTACAGGACGAACTGATGAAGCGGTTCCGGGCCGGCGCTGTCGAGGCGGTCATGGAGCGGCTCAACATCCCCGAAGACGTGCCGATCGAGTCCAAGATGGTCACTCGGCAGATCAAGAGCGCGCAGGCTCAGATCGAAGGCCAGAACGCCGAGATCCGCAAGAACGTGCTCAAGTACGACGAGGTGCTCAACAAGCAGCGCATGGTGGTCTACGCCGAGCGCAAGCGTGTGCTCAACGGCGAAGACCTTCACGAGCAGGTCGAGCACATGATCAACGATGTCGTCGAGGCGTACGTCGGCGGAGCCACCGCCGAGGGGTACGCCGAAGACTGGGACCTCGACCAGCTCATGACCAGCCTCAAGCAGCTGTACCCCGTCGGTGTCACCGTCGACGACCTCGTGGACGAGGCCGGCGGCGAGCTCAACAACCTCGACGCCGACTTCCTGACCGCTCAGCTCAAGGAAGACGCGCACGCGGCGTACGTGCGGCGCGAGGAGGAGCTCGGCTCCGAGGCGATGCGCCAGCTCGAGCGCATGGTCCTGCTCCAGGTGATCGACCGGAAGTGGCGCGAGCACCTGTACGAGATGGACTACCTCCAGGAGGGCGTGGGGCTGCGCGCCTACGCCCAGCGTGACCCGCTCGTCGAGTACCAGCGCGAGGGGTACGCGATGTTCGCCACGATGATGGACGGCATCAAGGAGGAGACCGTCGGATTCCTCTTCAACCTGGAGGTCCAGGTCGAAGAGGCGCCGCCCACGCCCGCCCAGCCGGGTGGCCCGGCGCCGCTGCCGATGCCCGACGACGCCACCGTCGAGATCAAGGCCAAGGGCCTCGGGCGGCAGCGTCCGCAGCAGCCGCTCCAGTACTCGGCACCCACCATCGACGGCGCTGCCGGCGCTGGCGCCGTGGCCATGGAGCAGGAGCAGGCACCGGCGTTGGGCCTCGGCGGCCCGGCTCGGGAGCCCGCTGGCCGGCGCCCGTCGCCGAGCCAGGGTGCGTCGGCCACGAGCGCCGGTCCGTCCCGCAACGCGCCGTGCCCGTGCGGCTCCGGCAAGAAGTACAAGCGCTGCCACGGCGCCCCCGGTGGCGCCTAGGCCCTAGCCGTGGAGCCCGGGGCGCGCACCGCCACCTTCGCAGGTGAGCGCCCCGGGGCCGGTGGTGCCCGGACTGCCCCGCCCACCTCCCCCGACCACCGCCCGACGAAGTCGGTGCGCGGCGCGAGGGAAGGCACCGCCTCCGAGGGGACCGGGCCAACCAGCGCGAGCCCCGGTGTCAGGTCACACCGTGCGGACGGCGGTGCAAAGCCACGCGCCACGCCGCCGCTCCAACCGGAACGCCATCGCCCAGGTGCGGCCTGCCAGGCCGAGCGCCGCGGCTGCCTCCACCACGCCCGGGCACGGCTCGCAGGTGTGGAGGCGGCGGGCTCGCACGAAGGCGCTCGGGCGCTTGGTCACGTGTGGTGGCTGACCACCGCGCAGCGTGGCGGCGCGGTCGAGGCCGGCGGCGAGCTGGGTGATGACGGCCTCGGCGCAGCCGGGAACCGTGAGCGGACGGATGTGGCCGGTCGGACGGTAGCCGTTGAGGATTTCCAGGCACATGTCGAGGAACCGCTTGGTGGCCTGCTTCGCCTCGGGTGAGGCCGACGCGACCGGCACCGGCGCCTCGGGTGCCCCGGCGTCAGCGAGGGCGGCCGCGGCGGCTCCGGTGCCCGGGACCAGCACCGGGGGCCGCGCCCGCCGGCGACCTGTGAGGTCGAACTGGAGCGCGAGCTGGGCGTGCCACGGCTCCTGGTCGATCTCGTCTTCGAACGGTGGGTCGAGAGCCGGAGCGGGGCGGAGCCGGATGGGTGGACGAGTCGTGGCGATCATGCAGCTCACCCCGATCTTGCGTTTGCCTACGTTTGCCTTCGACAGCATCCGTTGTAAGACCGCAAGACGGCACTCGTCAATGTGTTGCAGGGAAATCGGGCGCTAATCAGTCGACGAGTGGGTTCCCGCGCACCCATTCCGCCGTCTCGTCGTACTTGCGCTCGATGTACTCCTCCAGCTTGGTGCGCTCGACGCGCCACTGGCCCCGGCCACCGATCTTGATCGCGGGCAACTCGCCGCTGCGGACCATGTGGTAGACCTGCGAGTCGGTGACGTTCAGCTCGGCTGCGACGTCCGACAGGAGCAGGAAACGAGGGCTCACTGCTTCAGTTTGCCATCGATTGCGGCGGGTTCCGCCGCCTGCCCGCCCCGGTCGCGGGTTGATCACCGGAGGGGTGTAGTAACTGGGGCGTGTCAGATCAGGTCATCCGGGTGTACGTGCCGGCCACCGTGCCCATGCTCGCGGCGCTGCGCGCGTCGGGCCACCTCGGCGCGGTAGAGGGGCATGCGGTCACGCCGGCACTGCGCGAGTGGTACGCCGAGGGCGACGAGGAGGAGCTGGAGTACGTCGCGTTCACCCGTGCCGCTCAGGGTGCCCTGCGCCTGCTCCGGCACGACCTGGACGCGCCCCGGCGCCGCGTCGTGGTCTCCGCCGACGTGCCGGCTGCCGTGGTGCACCGGGAGGACGACGAGCTGGGCTCCAGCGCGGTACGCCTCACCGAGCCGGTCGGGCTGGGATCAGTGGCCGCGATCCACGTCGACGGTGCCGACGCGGCCGACGACGTGGCAGCCGCGGCCGACGTGGTCGAGGAGGCGCTGGTGGGTGACCCGGACGCCCAGTTCACGGTCGACGGCGCCGAGGACCACGAGCTCGAGTGGTACGACGTGACCGAGTTGGAAACTCTTACTTAGACGGCAGCGACCGGCCGAACGCCATGATCGCCGAGATCGCCCCCACGAAGAGCACGACCAGCGCGTAGTTCACCCGCGACTCGTCCAGCATGCGCTGGACCGTGCCGTCGGCCTCGCTCACCTCGCCGGCGAGCGTCATCACGCGGCTGCCGAGGGTCCGGACGATCACCTCGGCGACCATCAGCGCGAGCCCGGGGCCGGCTCCGGCGGTCGCGTACGCCGGCCAGCGCAGCACCTGTGCCCCCGCCCGACGCTGGGTCCAACGCAGGTAGAAGTACGCCACGAGGCCGGCTACCAAGCCGCTGATCACGGCGGTGGTCAGCGCGGCCCAGCCGGCGGCGCTGAGGCGCGACGACGCGTCGTCACCGGCGCCGTAGAGCGAGATCAGGTTCTCCTTGAAGTTGTCGAGCACCAGCCCGACGGCGAAGACCACGAGGCCGGCGCTGACCACGGCGCCGACCACCGAGCGTGCCCGCACCCCAGCCACAGCGCCGCCGACGGTGACCGCCGCCGCGAGGGTGCCGGCCAGGATCGTGCTGGCCTCGCCCTCGCCGTAGCTGGACACCACCGCGAGCGCCGCGCCCAGCCCTGTGAGCAGGCCGGCGCCGATCGCCGCGACGAACCGGACGGTGACGTGCCGCCGCAGCAGGTGGGCGACCGCGAGGCTCACCCCCGCGCCGGCCACGATGCCGGCCGAGATCACGCTCGGCAGCGCGAGGGCCGCCGATGTGATGGCCAGGGTGCCCTCGCCGCTGACGATGACGCGGTGGGCCGACCACATCATCGCGGCCAGCCACACCAGCGCCAGCACCGCCAGCACAGCCGCCCCCGGCGCGGCCTCTCCTGGGGGAGAAGCGGGCGGGGCGGAGGCGGGCGTGGTCTGGACGTCTTCAGTCATCGTCGCCACCCCTCGTGAAACCCGCCCCAGCGTACGCCGCGTGCGACGATGGCATGCGAGGCTACCGCCCACGCAGTAAAGATCAAGTTCCTACAGGAGCCGCAGATGGACGCCGTTTCCGCCGTACCCCCGCCGCGCAACGAGCCGGTCCGGAACTACGCACCGGGCAGTGCCGAGCGCGAGAGCCTGCGAAGCCGTCTGACCGAGCTGGCCGCCGACCGACTCGACCTCACCATGACGGTCGACGGCGAGCAGCGGATGGCCAGCGGCGCCCCGATCGACGTGGTGCAGCCGCACCGGCACCGGCACGTGCTGGGCGTCACGCGCAACGCGACGACCGCGGACGCGGCGGCGGCGGTGGCCGCCGCGAAGAAAGCGGCTCCGATGTGGCGCGCGCTGTCGTACGAGGATCGTGCCGCCATCTTCCTCCGCGCGGCAGACCTGCTCGCCGGCCCGTGGCGTGACACCCTCAACGGCGCCACGATGCTCGGCCAGTCGAAAACGGTGTACCAGGCCGAGATCGACGCCGCCTGCGAGCTGATCGACTTTCTTCGCTTCAATGTCTACTTCGGACACAAGCTGCTCGGCGAGCAACCCCTCTCGTCGCCGGGCATGTGGAACCGCTTCGACCACCGGCCGCTGGAGGGCTTCGTCTACGCGGTCACCCCGTTCAACTTCACCGCGATCGCCGCCAACCTGCCCGCGGCGCCGGCCCTGATGGGCAACACGGTGGTGTGGAAGCCGTCGCCGACCCAGCAGTTCGCCGCGCACTTCACGATGCGGCTCTTCGAGGCGGCCGGTCTGCCGCCCGGTGTCATCAACATGGTCACCGGCGATGGGCTCGCGGTCTCCGAGGTGGCGCTCGTCGACCCCGACCTGGCGGGCATCCACTTCACCGGTTCCACCAAGACGTTCCAGACGCTGTGGCAGGCCGTCGGGCAGCGCATCGCGGAGTACCGGACGTATCCGCGGCTGGTCGGCGAGACGGGCGGCAAGGACTTCGTCGTCGCGCACGCCAGCGCCGAGCCGGACGCGCTCGTGACCGCACTCGTGCGGGGCGCGTTCGAGTACCAGGGCCAGAAGTGCTCGGCCGCCTCGCGGGCGTACGTGCCGCGCTCGCTCTGGGAGGCTGGGGTGCGCGACAAGCTGGCGGCGACCGCCGACTCCCTCGCGTACGGCGACGTCGCCGACTTCACCAACTTCGGCGGCGCGGTCATCGACTCGCGGGCCTTCGCGAAGCACGCCGCGGCGCTCGACCGCATCAAGAACGCCGACTCCTGCACCGTGCTGGCCGGTGGCACCGCCGACGACAGCGAGGGGTACTTCGTGCGCCCCACGGTCGTGCAGTGCGGCGACCCGGACCACGAGGTCTTCACCACTGAGTACTTTGGACCGATCCTGGGCGTGCACGTATACGACGACGCACGCTTCGAAGACGTGGTGACACAGGCAGAGCGGGCCGCGCCGTACGCGTTGACCGGTGCCGTCTTCGCGACCGACCGCCGCGTCGTCGACTGGGCGTCGCAGGCGCTCCGGTACGCCGCGGGCAACTTCTACGTCAACGACAAGCCGACCGGTGCGGTGGTGGGGCAGCAGCCGTTCGGCGGTGCGAGGGCGAGCGGCACCAACGACAAGGCCGGCTCCTGGCACAACCTGGTTCGCTGGACGTCCCCGCGCACCATCAAGGAGACCTTCGTCCCGCCCACCGACCACACCTACCCGCACATGGGTTAGGCCGATCATTGCCCGCCGCAGGCCGGCAATGATCGACAGGACAGGGCCTAAGCGGGTGTCACGCCGCCTATGCGGTCGAGCAGAAACATGCGCTCGTCGTCGCGCAGGTGGCACCACGCGGCGAGCATCGGGCCGTCCAGGTCGAGCGGCTCGATGACCCGCTGTGACATCGAGCCCTGCGCGTCGGTGTAGGCGATCGTCACGGCGATTCCGCCGTCCACGGCGGCGGCCAGCAGCCGCTGCTCGCCGTCGCCGAGGTGTGGCGCCGCCACCTGCACGTGGTGGAGGGCCGACACCGGCGGCTCCAGCAGGCGGGCAGCCAGTTCGGCTGGTTTGGGCGGTTTGACGGCCGTCCGCGAAGGTGGGCGCCGCGGCACGGGAGCCCGCCGGCGAACCGGCCGCTCGATGGCCGCGGCCCCCGAGGCGTCCTCGCCGATCGGCGCGTATCCGGCCGACCGCAGCGCCGTGAGCGTCTCCACGAGCGGCCGGACGCTCGTGAGGACGGTTGGCGCCAGCACCGCGAGCCCGAGCGGACGCAGCGCCTTGGCCCCCGCCACCTCCGCCACCAGCGCGGGGTCGTCGGCGTACAGCACGCATCCGACCTCGCGCACCCGCAGCCGCCCATGCTGCCGCCCGACGTCGGCGACCAGGTACTCCAGCACCTGCGGTAGCGCACCGCCCACCGCGGCCGAGCGCAGCGCGTCGACCAGGGCCTCGGGGGTGCGGCCGGCGTCCAGCGCGGCGCGCACCGACGCGGTGGAGAAGCGCCAGGTGGTCGCTCCGCCGCGCGACTCCCGGGTGGCGGCGTCGTCGAGCAGCGCGGCGAGCGCGGCGGCCGGCGCGCCGGGCACCACGGCGGTGAGGTCGTTCTGGAACAGCGCCTCCGACACCGGCGGCGGCAGCAGATCCTCGGCGGCCACGGCGAGGCTCGCCCGCTCGTCGACGAGCGGGCGGCCGAGCGGGGTCAGGGCGCCATGCGCGACGGCGCCGATCAGCCGCGCCTCCTCCCACAGCGCGTCGAGCAGGGGCTCATCCGGGTCGGCCAGCAGCGGCGACCGCCAGCCCAGCACGTCGGCGAGGCCCTCGGCGGCACCCTGCCCGTCGGGCAGCTCGGCCAGCGCGTCCAGCAGGGCAGGACGCAAATCGTAGGCGGCCAGCCCGGCCGCGTCCCGCACCAGCGCGGGCCCGGGTTCGGGCACCAGCGGCGCGGCGGGCAGCCGCGGCCAGGCCCGGAGCAACGGCTGCAGGCGACCGGCCGGGCTCGTGACACACCACTCGTCGTACGCGTCGGTCGGCAGTACTCGCGCTTCCGCGATCCCGAGGAGGCCGGCGGCGTACCCGAGCTCCAGCCAGAGCCTGACCTGTGACTCGCCGCAGCCGGCGGACTTGGCCAGCCGTCGCAGCTCGCGGGCGCCGACGCCGCCCGACTTGAGCAGCGTGACGGGCGCCGCGCCGAACACCGCCGCGGCCTGCTCGACCGCCGCGCTGGCAGCGGCGGCGGCCTCCCGGGCCACGGCCTGCGCCGGCGCCGCCGTCAACCGTGGCGACGGCGGCCGTGGATCGAAGGGCGCCCGCCACTGCGGCCCGCGCAGCGCCCTGCCCACCTCGCCCGGCATCTGCGCGTGCTGCCAGCCGTCGGAGATCAACAAGCCGTGGCGCAGCGCCCACGCGAGCGGCCCGGTCGTGGGCCGCGCGTATGCCGGCATCGCCACGAGCGGTCCGCGCCACGCGACCGCCGTCAGCAACTCGCGCGCGCCGTCAGGGGCCGCCGCGACCAGAGCGGTCACCCGCTCGCCGTCAGCGAGCGCGGCGCACACCGCGGTCCAGGTTTTTTGTCTGGTACGCCCACCGGGCAACCCGAGTGCGATGGCGACTTCCCGTAGCTCGCTCACGGGGTACCCCTCCAGTAGCCGCTTGACAGGCCCGCCGAGGTTCAGTGGGTACTCGAAGGCCGTCCACAGAGGTCCCGCCATCCGCAGGTCGTCTCCGTCGGGCCACATCAGAGCGCGCTGGGAGAGCACGCGTAGGGTCGCGGCGAACTCGGGATCGTCCGGCGTCCGCCCCACCGCCGCGGCGAGTTGGTCGGTGCCGACCGTCGGCGGCCCGAACGCCTGCATGGCCTCGATGAGCTGGAGGGCCGGGCGGGGCAGCGACCCGATCGCGACGGAGACCGACTCGCCGTCCTGGAGCCGGCCGGCGAGGGCGGAGAGGGTCGTGACGGCCGGCGCGGCCATCGTGTCGGGGCGCCTCATCAAGATCGATTCGAGGTCGCCGGCACCGAGCGTCGCCAGCCATCGGACTAGGGGGGAAGCCACGAGCAATCAGCCTCTCGTAGCGTGTTTGCGAACGCTAGTCCCTTGTTCGTGCCAACCACCCGACAGGCCGAACCGGGAATTGGTGACCTCGGCCTACCGTCATTGGCATGGAGGCGCTGGCCGGCCGGTATCGGCTGGGTAGGGAGATCGCGCGCGGCGCGATCGGCACCGTGTGGCGCGGTGTCGATACGCGTAGTGATGAGCCGGTCGCGATCAAGCTGCTGCGCCCGGAGGCGGCCGAGCAGGCCAGCCTGGCCGAGGCCTTCCGCGCCGAGGCCGGGATCCTGCGTGAGCTGGACCACCCGAGCATCGTCCGGCCGCGCGACTACGTCGGCGAGGGCGACTTGCAGGCCCTCGTGCTCGACCTGATCGACGGTGAAGACCTGCGCCGCCGGCTCCGCCGGGACGGCCCGGTGCCGCCGTCGATCGCCGCCAACGTGGTGGCCCAGGTCGCCGACGCGCTCGCCTACCTGCACGCCCAGGGCGTCGTGCACGGCGACATCAAGCCCGGCAACCTGCTGGTGCCCGCCGACGGTCAGGCGGTGCGGCTGATCGACTTCGGCGTGGCGCGCCGGATGTCCGATCCGCCGCCCACCGCGATCCACGCCACGCCCGAGTACGTGCCGCCGGAGGTGGTCGAGGGCGCGCCGCCCAGTCCCGCCGCCGATGTGTACGCCCTCGGCATGGTGCTTTATGAACTGCTCTGCGGCCGGAGTCCGTTTCGGGGCGGCGAACCGCTCCAGGTGCTCCGCCGGCACGGCACCTGTACCCCGGTGCCGCCGCCCGGCCTGCCCCCGGTGGTCTGGCCGATCATCGAGGATTGCCTCGCGACCGACCCCGAGCGGCGGCCGGAGGCCAAGCTGATCGGGGCACGGCTGCGCGGCGTCGAGCCGGCTCTGGAGGGCGCGCCGGCCCTGCCGCCGCTCAGCCCCGGCCAGATCACGTGGTGGCCCCGCCCCACCGGCCCCGCGGCCGCCGTGGCGAAGGTCACCTGGGTGCCGCTCAACGCCGCGCCCGTGTCGCCCGCGTCCGCGTACGCCGGCCGCATGGTGGCCATCCCGATCGCCGGGGTAGGCCCGCAGCACCTCGACCCGGCGTACGGCACGGCGAGCCCGTGGCCCTCCCGGCGCGACCAGTCCGACTCGGGGTCGCCACGCCCGCGCCGCGGGCGTTTCATCGTGGCGGGCGGGGGCGGCGCGGCGGCTCTCGCGGTGCTCGCGTTCCTGGGCGGCCTCGTGGTGGCCGGCAATGGGCGCGTGACGGGCACCGTCCCGGCGGCCCGGATCACCTCGCCGGCACCGGCGGCCACATCGGCCACGCCGGTGCCACTGGCCACACCGGACACACGCGGCTGGCCCGGCATCGGCGACCCGATGCCACCGGCACCACCACTGGTACCTCGCTGATCACTGCTCGTAGCGGGTCCTCACCGGACTGTCGGGCACGGACAGTGCACAGTGGAGCAGATCGCCCCGCGGATCACGCGAAATCCTGGACGCGAAGGCCACAAAGTGGCAGCGTGGAGGGCATGGCAGAAACAGCAATCAACCCGACCGCCGCGGCCCTCCTCGGGCTGCTCCACGAAGGACCGATGACAGGTGGTCAGTTGATGGCCGCCGCCGAGCGTCGCCTCGGACCGTTCTGGTCGATGACCCGGAGCCAGGTCTACCGCGAATTGCCGGCGCTGGCCGACGCGGGATACGTCCGCTTGGGTAAGCCGGGACCGCGCTCCAGCCAGCCTTACGCGATCACCGCGTCGGGGAAGCGGGCGTTCGGCCGCTGGCTCGCGGAGTCGCCGGGCCGGGATGCCGTGCGCAACCCGATCGCGCTCCGCGTGGCCTTTGGCGACCAGCACTCCGCGGCTCAGTTGAAGGATCTCTACGCCGGCGCCAGCGAGTACCACAATCAGGCGCTCGCGGCGGCTCGGGAGCAGGCGAAGGAGGTCAAGAAGGAGGGCGACAACTACGGTGCGGCGGCGCTGGAGTTCGCGGTGGCCTATCACAAGGCCGCTCTGTCGTGGCTGAAGACAGCACCGACCGGGTAACGCGTACGCTTGACGGTTGTGACCGCTGCCGACTTCGCCGAAGAGCTCAAGGCCCTCGACTCCACCCTGCGCAACCTCGAGTCGGTTCTCGACCTTGACAAGTTGCGCCGGAGCAAGGCTGAGCTCGAGGAGGCGGCGTCCGCGCCGGACCTGTGGGACGACCAGGCGCGGGCGCAGCAGGTCACCTCGCGGCTGTCGTACGCCAACGGCGAGATCGCGAAGGTCGAAGGGCTGCGTCAGCAGCTCGACGACGCGCATGTGCTACTCGAGCTGGCCGAGGCAGAAGGCGACCCCAGCGCCTTCGCCGAGGTTGGCACCGAGCTGATCTCCCTGCGCAAGGCCATCGACGAGCTTGAGGTGCGCACGCTGCTCTCGGGGGAGTACGACTCCCGGGAGGCGCTCGTGGCCATCCGAGCCGGCGCGGGCGGCGTCGACGCCGCCGACTTCGCCGAGATGCTCCTACGCATGTATCTGCGCTGGGCGGAGCGGCACGGGTACCAGACCGAGGTCTACGACACGTCATACGCGGAAGAGGCCGGCCTCAAGTCGGCCACCTTCGCGGTCAAGGCGCCGTACGCGTACGGCACGCTGAGTGTCGAGTCAGGCACGCACCGGCTGGTGCGGATCAGCCCGTTCGACAACCAGGGGCGGCGGCAGACGAGCTTCGCGGGTGTCGAGGTGCTTCCGGTCGTGGAACAGACCGACCACATCGACATCCCGGAAAACGAAATCCGGGTCGACGTGTACCGTTCGTCTGGTCCTGGTGGACAGAGCGTGAACACGACCGACTCGGCGGTTCGGATCACACACATCCCCACCAACATCGTGGTCACCTGCCAGAACGAGAAGTCCCAGCTGCAAAACAAGGCCTCCGCGTTGCGGGTGCTCCAGGCCCGCCTGCTGGAGCGCAAGCGCCAGGAGGAGCAGGCCAAGATGGAGGGCCTGAAGACCGACGCGGCTGGCTCCTGGGGCGACCAGATGCGCTCGTACGTCCTGCATCCGTATCAGATGGTGAAGGATTTGCGCACTGAGAAGGAGACGGGCAATCCGTCCTCCGTGTTCGACGGCGAGATCGACGACTTCATCGAGGCGGGCATCCGCTGGCGGAAGCAGCGCGAGATGGCGGGCGACGCGGCCTGAGTACGTCACAGCTGGCGCTGAATTTCAGGCAAGGTGCGCAAACTGCTCCAGGGCGGACTTGGCTATCTAGTTACACCGCGTAGACTCTCGACCCGTGATTCAGCTCGAGAACGTCACGAAGACGTATCCCAAGGCGTCAAGGCCGTCGCTGGACCAGGTCTCGTGCGGGATCGAGAAGGGCGAGTTCGTCTTCTTCATCGGCCCCTCCGGCTCCGGCAAGTCCACGATCATCAAGCTGCTGCTGCACGAGGTCACGCCCAATCAGGGCAAGGTCGTCGTGAACGGCCGCGACGTCACGTCGATGCGCTCCTGGAAGATCCCCCACTTCCGACGCTCGATCGGCTGCGTCTTCCAGGACTTCCGTCTGCTGCCCAACCGCACCGCCTACGAGAACGTGGCCTTCGCCCTCGAGGTCATCGGCAAGACCAAGGCGGTCGCTCGGCGGGTCGTGCCCGAGGTGCTGGAGCTCGTCGGTCTCGGCGGCAAGGAGCACCGGTACCCTCACGAGCTCTCCGGTGGTGAGCAGCAGCGTGTGGCGGTCGCACGGGCGTTCGTCAACCGGCCGCTGATCCTGCTGGCCGACGAGCCGACTGGAAACCTCGACCCCGACACCTCAATCGAGATCATGCGGTTGCTGGACCGGATCAACCGGACGGGCACGACCGTCGTGATGGTCACGCATGACTCCAACATCGTCAATCAGATGCGCCGGCGGGTCGTTGAGATCGAGAGTGGCCGGATCGTCCGCGACCAGGCGCGCGGCGTCTACGGCTAAGCACCCGACCGAACCCCAGCGAAGGAAATCCCCCGATGCAGCGGCTTAAATACGTCCTGTCCGAGGTGATGGTCGGGCTGTGGCGAAACGTCACGATGACCATCGCCATGATCATTACGATGGCCGTCTCGTTGGCCATGCTGGGCGCTAGCGGCCTGATGTACATGCAGGTCGACAGCATGAAGGACTTCTACTACAAGAACATCGAGGTGGCGATCTTCCTCGACGCTGAGGTGACCGACGCGCAGCGGTCCGAGCTGAAGACGCAGCTCGAGGGCGACCCGCTGGTCCGCGAGGTCATCTACGAGTCCAAGCAGCAGGCGTACGAGAAGTTCAAGACCATGTACGCCGACGCTCCTGACCTGGTCAACGCGGTCAAGGAGGGTCAGCTCCCCGAGTCGTTCCGGGTGCGGCTCAACAACCCCGAGCAGTTCAAGCAGATCTTCGACAAGTACGAGAACACCGAGGGCATCGAGACGATCGTCGACCAGAGACGGCTGCTCGACAAGATCTTCAACATCCTCGGGTCCGTGCAGAACATGGCCCTGGCAGCCGCGACCGTCATGGCCATCGCGGCCCTGCTGCTGGTCGGAAACACGATCCAGGTAGCCGCGTACAGCAAGCGGCGAGAGGTCGCGGTCATGAAGCTCGTCGGCGCGTCGAACTGGTTCATCCAGGCTCCGTTCGTGCTGGAGGCCGTGGTCGCCGGGCTCATCGGCTCGATCATCGCCTTCGCCGGGCTGGCCGCGTTCAAGGGCTTCCTCCTCGACGGGTCGCTGAGAGACCTGACCGACCTGCTGACACGTCTGAGCTGGGGTGACGTGCTCCTGATGTTCCCGCTGATGGCGGGCGTCGGCGGTCTGGTCAGCGCGATCACCGCTTGGGTCACACTCCGCTTCTACCTGCGGGTTTGACGCGCTTCGACGCAGCTCACGAGCGCCGCTCCCCCCGAACGGGTGGGGAGCGGCGTTCCGTTTTAGGTGCTTGAGACTGCTGTGACGGGGGTACGGTAAAAGACACGAATGAGGGGAGTTGCCTGTGAAGCCCCATCGTGCCTGGTTTGCGGTCTTTGCTGCCGTGCTGCTGACCCTGCCCGCGGCCCCAGCGGCGGCGGCGCCTGGACTGCCCGCCCACCTCCCCGACCACGCCACCCTTCAGGCTCAGGGGGCCGCGCCAGCCAGCAGAGCGGCAAGTGATCCGCGCGACGACAAGAAGCGCATCGACGCCGAGGTGGCCGCGGCCGCCTCGATCCTGGAGGGCGCCACCGCGCGGGCACAGTCGGCCGCGAAGCGGCTCGCGGCGGCGAACGCCGTGCTGCCCGGCGCGCAGGACCGGGCTGCAGAGGCCCGCGGGCTGGTCGCCGCAGCGGATGTCGCCGCCAACACGGCACGGCGCCGCGCCGAGGCTGCCGCGGTCGCCGTCAAGGGGGCCGCGCAGCGATACACCGAGTCGGAGCGGCGCGTCGAGGAGGCGCGCGGGCGGGTCACCGAGTTCGTGTCGTCGGCGTACAAGGGCGGCGGCATCGTCACCCTCAACCTGCTGATCGACGCCCGTACCCCCATCGAGGCGGCCGAGCGGTACGGGTACTTCGAGCGCATCCTCGGCGCCGAGAAGGTGGCGCTGGACGGGTTCACGCATGCACGGCGAGCCGCCAAGCAAGCGCAGAACGACGCCGTGCTGGCCCAGCGCGAGGCCGAGGCGGCGCGGCTCGCGGCCGAAGGGGCGCTCGCCGAGGCGCGGGCGGCACAGGCCGAGGCGGAGGCAGCGGTCGCCTACGTCGCCACGCTGGCCGCCGAGCGGACCGAATCGCTGGAGATCGCCGAGCAGGAGCGCGACGCCAGCCTCGCGAAGTACGAGGAGGCGAAGGCGGAAGCGGCGCGGATCGAGCAGGAACTGCGCGCCTGGGAGGACCGGCAGAAGGTCACCCGGCCGGGCGGGGGCACCCCCGTGGTGCGGCCCGGTGCGAGGCTCCTGATGCCGGTGCAGGGCTGGAAGTCCAGCGATTTCGGCATGCGTTACGACCCGTACTACCGCGTGTGGCAGCTGCACGCCGGGGTCGACATCGCAGCGGGCGGCGGCCAACCCATCTACGCCGCCGCCGACGGGCGGGTCATCCGGGCCGGCTGGAACGGCGGGTACGGCAACTACACGTGCATCAGCCACGGCAGCTACCGGGGCAGCGGATTGAGCACCTGCTACGCGCACCAATCCCGGATCGTCGTGTCGTCGGGGCAGCGGGTGCGGCGGGGGCAGGTGATCGGGCGGGTCGGCACCACCGGTGCCTCGACGGGATACCACCTCCACTTCGAGGTGCGCCTCTCCGGCCGGCCCACGCAACCGCTGAACTGGCTCCCTGGTTGCCTGTGTTGACACGCTAGGCTTGCGCGGTGCCGAGAGAAAAGGGTCGCAAGGTCGTCGCGTCAAACCGCAAAGCGCGCCACGACTACACCATCCTCGACACGTACGAGGCGGGCATGGCGTTGACCGGCACCGAGGTGAAGTCGCTTCGCGCCGGCCGGGCATCTCTCGTCGACGCGTTCGCCCAGGAAAAAGCCGGCGAGCTGTACCTCTACGGGATGCACATCCCGGAGTACACCCAGGGCACGTGGAACAATCACGAGCCCCGCCGCACCCGCAAGCTCCTGCTCGGCCGGCTCGAGATCGACCGCCTGATCGGCAAGCTGCGCGAGACCGGCTACACGCTCGTGCCGCTGTCGGTGTACTTCTCCGACGGGTGGGCGAAGGTCGAGATCGCGCTGGCGAAGGGCAAACGGGCGTACGACAAGCGGCAGGATCTCGCGAAGCGCGACGCGGATCGCGAGATCACCCGGGCGATGGGGCGCCGCGGCAAGGGGATGGAGTGACACCCCTCCGGGCGCCGCGGTGACCGAGATCAGGATCAGCGTCCAGTACCAGCACCAGCCCGAGCTGGTGTGGCGGGCGCTGACCGACCGCAAGCTGCTCTCCCGGTGGTTCATGCTGACCGACCTGGAGCCGCACGCGGGGTCCACATTCGAGCTGCTGCCGGAGACTCTGCCCGGCTTCGACGGCACGGTGCGGGGCGAGCTGATCGAGGTGACCGAGGGGCGCCGGCTGTCGATGCGCTGGCGCGGCGAGCAGATGCACTCGCGGGTCACCTGGGAACTGTCCGAGACGCCGGGTGGCTCCCGCTTGCTGATCACGCAGTCCGGGTTCCTTGGGATCCGGGGCACCGCCCGGCGGCGGCAGCTCATCGCCACGTACCGGCGGCTCTTTGGGGTGCGGCTGGCCGCCGTACTCGATGGGCTCGCGGCCGGTGCGGACATCGCGGTGCCGCCACCCCCGTCGGTGACCGACGCTCCGGAGCCGCCGGACCGGCGGCGGCAGGTGCTCGTGGTGCTCGCCGCCGCGCTGCTCGTGGCCTGCGCCGCTGTCGTGGTGGCCAACCTGCCATCGCGCACGAGCGACCCGGCGTCGGCGCAGATGACGTCCGGCTCGGCGCTCCCGGCGGCGACGCAGGCGACCAACCGGCTGGCATCCGGTACTGCCGCGCCGCCGCGCCGGACGCCCACGACAAGCCCATCCCCGTCCGGGTCGGTCAGCAGCGCCGCGACGCCGGCCGCGCCCAGCACGACCCCGCCCGCCCCCGAGGCTGCTGCCCTGGGGGCCAGCTACGCCACGCTTTCGACGACTTTGCTCGGATACCGGGGAAGCGTCGAGGTTGCCAACAGCGGCGGTAGTTCGTCAGAGCCGTGGACGGTCACCCTGGTCGTGCAGGGCCTCGATCTGGTCAGCGGAGTGGAGGGCCCGGCGCCGAAGCGAAGTGGCGATACCGTCACCTTCAGCGGTCCGGCGCTGCGGTCCGGCTCGTCCACGCGGATCGTCTTCGACGTGACTCTTAGCCTCCTAGGGTCGAAAGAGCCGGCCAATTGCGAGATAGATGGCAGTACTTGCGCGGGTCTGTAAGGTCACCCGAGTGAGTGAAATCCGGTTAGATGTCGACCTTGAGCATCCGCCCGAGCGCGTGTGGCGGGCGTTGACCGAAGACCGGCTGCTGGCCCAGTGGCTTGACCTGCCCGGATTCGATCCTGTATCGGAACTTGAGGTGACCGGGCTCGAAGAGCCGCGCCGCGTCGCCATGCTCTGGGGCAACGACGACCTGCACACCCGGCTGACGTGGGAGCTGTCGGAGACCTCCAACGGCTGCCAGCTGCTGCTGCGGCAGACCTGCGTGTACGGCGAGTGGGACGACGAGCAGCGCGAGACGCTGCGGGACGTCTGGGAGTCGGTACTGGACGAACGGCTGCCGGCCGCGCTCGATTGGCTGGCGTTCGGCGAGGTCGACCTGCTGGGCGACCCCGACCCCGACACCGAGCCCGCCGTAGCCGGCGTCGACGAACCCACCGTCCTCGCGCCGACCGTGGCGCCCCGCCGACGCAGTGGCCGCCGGACCCTCGTAGCCGTCCTCGCCGTCCTCGCCGTGGCCACCGGAGCCACCCTGATCCTGCTCGTCCGGCCCGGCAAGGACGACCCGATCGCGTCCACCACGCCCGCCGCCGAGGAGTCGTCCACCACTGCCCCCGCGGCCACGGCCAGCGCCGGCGCGGGCCGCGCGGAGGCGGCATCCGCCCCCTCACCGACGCCGACCCCGTCACCCACCAGTCGCGCCGAGTCGGCCACCACGCGTCCGGCCCCGCAGGCCAAGCTGGGCGCCCAGTACGAGACCGTGTCGACGCGCATCCTCGGCTACCGCGGCGAGGTCACACTGAAGAACACCGGCGACGCCACCGCGCAGGGCTGGCAGGTGACGATCACCCTTCGGGAGGGCGCCACTGTGACGGACGCCACTGGCGCCTCCTTCAAGCAGGAGGGCACGACGGTGACGTTCACCGGCTCGAACGTGCGGGCAGGTGCCTCGCTGGCTTTCGAGTTCGAGGTGGCAGGCGACGCGCGCCTCGGCGCCAAGGGACCCGACAGCTGCCAGGTGGACAACGCGCCCTGTGGGGCGGCGGCGGGATGAATCCAGTAGCGCGGGGCGTTAAGCTTGGCGGTAGGTAGTGATCAGCTCAGGGAGTGATCAGCAAGGGGGTGACTGGTTTCGACTTCGTCCGTTGCGACAGGGGAAGCGAGCCGAGGAAGCCGACGTCGTCTCGAGAATCGGTCGTCGGAAACCAATAAGCGCCGAAACCAAGCGCGCTGACTTCGCTCTCGCCGCCTGAGGCGAGTAGTGAGTCTGTCGGTCTGGGAATGCCTTCGTCCCAGTTAACCGGCATCAGCTAGAAGGCTGGCCAATCGAACCCGGCCGCGGGGTTCGTGCGGTGAGATTAATCGCGGCTGGGCCCGTCACATCGACTCGCTCGCGTGATCGGTGGGGCCGAGTAGAGGCATAGCGAGCTGCGCTCGGAGAAGCCCTGACAAGACGCCGAAGGACCCGGGTTCGATTCCCGGCACCTCCACCAGTCCAAGGGCGGTACGACCCACTCGGGTCGTACCGCCCTTCGCCATCTCCGCTGGTCGGGAGGGGTCGCGTGGGGGTCGCACAATGAGGGGGCACCGCGATCTAGGGGAGGCGCTGTGTCCGAATCCGCGTACGCCGTCGACATCGTCTTCTGTATCGACGTGACGGGCAGCATGTCGCCCGTCATCGACACCGTGAAGAAGGGCGCACTGTCGTTCCACAAGAGACTCGTCGATGCGATGTCCGCCCGCGAGAAGGCGGTTGGCCAGCTGCGGATCCGCGTCGTGGCGTACCGGGACTTCGAGGCCGATCCCGGCAACCCCGTGGAGCTGTCCGACTTCTGGCGGATACCCGAGCAGGCCAAGCAGTTCGAAAAGTTCGTCAAAGGGCTGCGGGCGGACGGCGGGGGTGACGTGCCCGAGTCGGGCCTCGAAGCACTCGCCCTCGCCATCAACTCGCCGTGGGAGCGGGAGTTCGAGCGGCGCCGCCACGTGATCGTCATGTTCACCGACGCGCCGGCGCACGACCTGGGCGTCGGTTCGGGCACGAGGCAGTACCCGCCCGACATGCCCAATGACCTGGACGAGTTGGCCGCGATGTGGGGGCGCGGCCGCAGCAACTCGGCCGTCATGGACAGCGGCGCCAAGCGACTGCTCATCTTCGCGCCGGATCTCCGGCCGTGGACGACGATCGCCGACTCCTGGAGCAACACCCTGCACTCGGCGTCGAACGCCGGCACCGGCCTGCGCGACGTCGACCTCGACGAGGTCATCGGCACCATCGCCGGCAGCGTGTAACCGCCTCATCCGTCCCACCAACCACAACCCGCCAGTGAAGGCTGGACACTCCGCGCTCCCAGCCGCGACCATCGCCTAATAGCTCGTGGCGGGAGGTGCGTCGTGGTGGCAGGACCGATTCAGCACCCGACCGCGGCGGATGCCACGTCGCTCGCCGTCGCACGGCGGCACCGCGCGACCCTCCTGGGAAGCATTCACGCCTTCGAGCAGGCGCTCGCCGCGCCGGCGGGTGACCCGGGATGGCGGCCACGAGTGAGCACCCGGCTGCACGCGCTGCGCGGGGCGTTCGCGGAGCACATCGTGGTGACCGAGGGCGCCGACGGCCTGTACGCCGAACTGCTCGACCAATCGCCGCGGCTGGCGCGCGCGGTGCGGGTACTCGTGCATGAGCACGCGGCGGTGGCCGCCGCGCTCGGCGCCCTTCAACGGCGGGTCGACGCGCTCGAGACCACGGTCGACGACCTGCGCGCCTGGGCGAGCGACCTGCTGCGCGACCTCACGCGGCACCGCCAGCGCGGCGCAGACCTGGTCTACGAGGCCTTCGGGACCGACATCGGCGGCGAGACCTGAGCCGCCTACGGCAGCTCGATTGGCAGCTTGATGCCGTCCAACGCGGACGGGCACGGGCAATCGCGCTCTTGCGGCAGCGCCGCCAGCGTGTCGAGGAGTACCGTGCGGAGGCGGTCGGTGTTTTCCCCGAAGACCCGGAAGACCTCGTCCTGCGTGACGCTGTGCCCGCCCTCGACTCCGGCGTCGAGGTCGGTGACCAGAGCGATCGCCGTGTAACAGAGCGCCAGCTCGCGGGCGAGCACCGCCTCCGGGTGGCCGGTCATGTTGACGACAGTGCCGCCCATGCTGGTGTACCAGCGTGACTCCGCCCGGGTCGAGAAGCGAGGGCCTTCGATGACGACTATCGTGCCGCGGCTCTCCGCTTCGATCCCGTGCCCGCTGGCCGTGGCGAGCACCGTCGCGCGGCCCACCGGGCAGTACGGGTCAGCGAACGAGACGTGGACGGCGCCCCGGTCGTAGTACGTCTGCACCCGGCCGGTGGTGCGGTCGATGAGCTGATCGGGCACGACGAAGCTGCCCGGCCCGAGGTCAGGCCGCAACCCGCCGACCGCGCACGGCGCCAGAATTTGCCGTACTCCGAGCGAGCGCAGCGCCCACAGGTTGGCCCGGTAAGGGATGAGGTGCGGCGGATGCCGGTGGTCGCGCCCGTGGCGGGGCAGGAACGCCACCGATCGGCCGCCCACCTCGGCGATTGTGATCGGGTCGGACGGTGCGCCGTAGGGCGTCTCGACCACATGCTCGGTGGCGCTGTCCAGTAAGGCATAAAGGCCGGACCCGCCGATGACGGCAAACTCTGCGTGAGGGCTCACGTTTGAGACCTTAACCATGGCCCTTGCCGCAGGCTATCGTGCGTGCATGGCGTTCACTGCGCGCATGGTCGGCACCGACCGCGCCGACCCAGAGGGTAAGCAGTTCCGGACACTAGGCGCGCGCGGGTAGCGGGGCGCCATGTACGGAGAGGGGCAGCGAATCGGGGGGCGGTCGATGGAGTCGATGACCGGGCAGCTACTGGTCGCGACCCCCGCCCTGAAAGATCCAAACTTCGACCGCACCGTCGTTCTGCTCGTTGCACACGAGGCGGGCGGCGCGCTCGGCGTCGTGCTCAACCGGGCCACCGAGGTGCCGGTGTCCGAGGTGCTGGGCAACTGGGGCACGATGGCCCGCGAGCCGGCTGTGCTCTTCGAGGGCGGCCCGGTGCAGCCCGAGTCGGCAATCTGTCTGGCCCGGATGCGCCCCGGCGCTCGCAAGGTGCGCGGCTTCCATCCGGTGTCCGGCTCGGTCGGCACGGTCGACCTATCCGTCGACCCCGAGACGCTCCAGAGCAGCCTCGTCGGCATCCGGGTGTTCGCCGGCTACTCGGGCTGGTCCGCCGGGCAGTTGGAAGACGAGATCTCCACGGGATCGTGGTTCGTCTTCGACGCACTGCCCGGAGACGCGTTCGTCGAGCGGCCGGAAGACCTCTGGTCCATGGTGCTGCGCCGGCAGGGCGGCATCCTGGCGGCGGTGGCACAATTCCCGCCCGACGTGGCCCTCAACTGACCCTCGGATGTGACCGGCGACTGCGGGATGTGTACTATTGCGCGGGTGCCCGGGAGACCGGGGATGTTTGGGGGCCGTGGCGCAGCTGGTAGCGCACCACACTGGCAGTGTGGGGGTCAGGGGTTCGAGTCCCCTCGGCTCCACCCAGATCCACATACGACAAACGCCCTGGTAGGGGAGAGATCCCGACACTAGGGCGTTTCTCGTCTCCGCTTACGATTGCCGGCCGCGTGCCAGATCCGTGCCAGATCAGGCGGCGATTTCGCCTCGCGCTTCCGTTATCAGCGTGTCGAGTGCCGACGCGATCGCGTGGTCCCGGTCACGCCTCGCGTGCTGGTAGATCATTGCCTCAGTGCCGGCCAGACGACCGGACGGCGCGGCGCGACGGGAGCAGCCGCGGTGCCCTCGGTCGTGATGTTGGTGCCCGGGTCTGCGGGCTGGCCTTCCAGCGGCGACGCGTCCAGCGGCAGCGTCTGCTCGGCGTCCGCCGGGTCCGGAATGGCCGGGGGCGGGCCGATCAGGTCCGGAGTGCGGTCAGTGGGCTCCGGCACCTCGGCCGGCGCGGCGGGCGGGGCGAGCAGCTCGGCCAGGGCGTCGCGTAGCGCGTTCGCCTTCGGTGAGCCGACGCGCAGCTCCTTCTTGAGCCGGTTGCGGGAGGGGATCTCGCCGAGCGTCTCGGCGAGCGCGCGGGCACGGGGCAGCAGGTCATCGATTGGCGCCGGGTAGGCGCTGTTGACGGTTGGTGCGGCGGTCATCGGTTACCGTCCTTCGTTGCAGTCCAGGCACTCGCCGAGCGAGCGCGGGATGTAGTAGGGCCGGACGTTCGTGCAGGTCGGGCAGGTGCGGCGGGCGGCTAGCGCCGCCTCGATCGCCGCGCGCTGACGCGCGGTTGCGGTGCGCTTGGGCCGTGCGAGGTCGACGCGGTACAGGTACGCGACTCGGGTGCCGCCTACGCCGCGCCACAAGATCTGAGCGGCGACCGGCTGACCGGTGGGGCGTAGCCCGCCGACTGATCGTCAGCCGGCAGGGCAGCGGCGCGTTCGTCCGGGCGCAGACACAGCGCCCCGTCGAACTCCGGCCGCACATCGAGGCTGCGTTCGAACACCCTCACGTCACCGTCGACTTCGCTGGGTTCTCCGGCGAAACACTGCGCGACGCGCTCAGCGAGACGCTAGACAAGGTGCGGGCCGGACGGCTGACACCGGAAACGGTCGCCGTGCGGGTGCTGCTCTGCGACACCTCGGCGCCGATGGCGCTGCCCGCCAGGGCCGAGACGCAGTCAGACGATCCGGCAGTGCGGGATCGAGCTGACCGGATCACCCGACGCGCGGCGAGCGGAATTCTCGATCAGATCAACGAACTGTCGGACCTGGGTCTCATTCCCTCGGCCACGGTCGCCGTTCGGATCTGGGGCGGTTCACCGCAGTTCAAGATGTACATCCTCAACAATGAGGAGGTGTTTTTCGGGTTCTACCCTGTGGTTGAGAGGACGGTAACGATCAAGGGCGTTCCGCTCGCTATTAATGACCTGCTGGGTAAGGACGTTCCGCTGTTCCACTACGCGATTACCGACGATGATGAAGCGCTCGGCACGCAGTTCGTACATGCCTCACGCGCCTGGTTCGATTCACTGTGGAACAGCGTTGCGCGGGGGTACGAGCCGTGACCACCAATGCCGCGCTTAGCCGCCTGCTGGCCGGTCGCGGGCCGCTCCTACTGGACTTCGACGGCCCGGTGTGTTCCATATTTGCCGGCTATCCCGCCGCAAGCGTCGCCGATGAACTCCGGTCGCTGTTGCGTGAGCACGGCGTGACGATCACCGAAATCCTGCTAGAAACCCCGGACCCGCTAGACGTGCTGCGCTGGGTCGGAACCCGGCGGCAGCCGGAAATCACGCGCCTTGTCGAGGACGCGCTGTGCGAAGCCGAGCTGCACGCGGTGCGGTCGTCCGCGCCAACGATGTACGCCAAAGAGGTCATCGTTGCTGCTCGCAAGTCGGGTAAGCCGATCGCGGTGGTCAGCAACAACTCCGCCGGGGCTGTCATGGAGTACCTGACCGCCAAGCGGCTTGCGCCGTACATTACTTCCGTCATTGGGCGCGCGTACGCCGATCCCGCCCTAATGAAACCCAACCCCGAACCGATCCTGCACGCCGTGTTTGACCTCGGCGCCGAGCCGGGCGAGTGCGTGCTAGTCGGTGATTCCCTCGCTGACATTACGGGCGCGCAAGCGGCCGGCGTCCCCATCATCGGGTACGCGAACCGCGAGGAAAAGGTGCAGACGTTCAAGGACGCAAAGGCAGACGCGGTAATCACGAGCATGGGCGATATTGCCGTCGCGCTAATCTGCGACGACACCGACTGACCTACCAGCACATACACATCACCGCCCCAACATTGAGGCGGTGCGCCTCACCCTGCGCTGACCAAGAAGGTCAAATGTCCCCTATTTCAAGAGCGCGATTGGCAACCCAATTTTCGGCTCTCGCTGGAAGAGGTTGCGTATTTTCGCAAGGTACTAACGGTGCACGCCAACGATCCGAAAGCGGGTGTGTGCCGGGTATGTGGGCGAGCAAGTTGCGAAGACTGGCGTGCCGCGTACGACCGACTCGCAGTAGCAGGTGAGCTTATGGGAGAGACGTCAAGGGCATCCCGCTACGTGCCGACGGGTCGCAACTTCGCGCCGAACCCCGATTCGCGACAGTTCGGCCGCGGGCATACAACCGTTCCGACCACCGGAAGGGCCAGCCGGACGGCCCGTATCTACGCGGACTGTGTCGACGGTGTCACCTGTGTCACTGGTGTCACTCGGCTGTCTCTGAACTGTGGAAACGTGCGCTGATCATGAGTGACAGTCGAGTGACACAGCTAGTCCCACCCTCTGATCGTTGGGACGTTTATGCAGGTCAGTGGTCGGCGCTCAAGGATTTCCTCCAGCAGGCCCTGATCTGCTCACACAATTCCCCTGGTCGCCGCTCGCCATGGACCGCACGTGCCCTGCTGGGGGCCGCGGCTCGTCGTCCCCCGGAGGAATTCCGTGTGCCCGATGCCAGAGGAACGTCGTGAGCGTGGCCAGAATCGGCGAGCCCTTGACCCCTTACGCCAACCATCAATACGATGCGTTCAACATTGATCGACGTAGTCGGCGGATGCCCAGACTCACGGTCACTTTCTGTTCCGATGGCCCGCAGCTACCCAAGGGGAGGGTGCATGAGGCAGCACGGACGCACAAGGAGGGGTGTCGGGATCCTGACGCTCGTCTTGGCCACCGCAACATTCGTTGTTCCGCCGCCAGCCGTGGCAGCGGAAACAACCGAACCCGAGCGAATTCTCACCGGACAGATCCTGACAGCGACGGGAACACTAAGCGGCGAATCAGTGGACGAGGCGAGCCTCGCAAACGTGAAAGAAGCGGCGGGCGCCGTAGTCCGGTTGACCTACCTTACGAACCCGAGCGGTCCGGATGGCGGTACCGGAGATATGGTGGTGGTCGCCAATGCCGTCACCGATTCTCAAGGGACTTACACGCTGTCGTATGTGCCCGACACGGTCCTCAAGGAGCAGGCGGAGGTCAATGACGGTTGGGCGAACTTCATCCTGGTCGTCGTAACGTCTGATGGCTCGACGACCCTTGAGGGAGTATCGCGTCGGTGGACCGGCTTAGCGTGGGAGTACAATGATCGCGAAGGCATGTCGCCCGACGACAACCGTGCGACTTATCTCGTCTCTGATGCTGATACCGGTCGACTCCTCAATGGCAGCAAGGCTGAGGTACCAGACGTCAGCCTAATGGCGGTGCCGTACCCATATTGCTCTCATACGGTGCTTCAAACGCACACCGCCTACACAGACATCATGGAGTTTCACAACTCTGCGGATGCTGACGGGCGTTGGGAGTACGGACAAACCTCCGACTCGGACATCAGCCTTGGCCTGAAGCCTGCCGGAGGTAACTGGTCTCTAGGTGGCACCGTGCACGCCGGAAACTCGCTTTCGAGTAGGATCGGCGGTGCGACCCCAAACAACTACAACAGGGTGCCGCGCACCCTCTTCGAGTACAAGCGGTCCAAACTATCCGGAAACATTCGAGTCTGCAACGTTAACAACTATGAGGTTGTGTACGCGACGCGGTGGCTCGGTGGCCTAATTGACCGAGCTCGCAACATTTCAAGCGGCTGCGTCACAACTCCGCAGTCCAACTACCGAGTCCAGTTTGCTAAAGGGACGAGCTTCTACCGAGGGTCGAGGCGTGCGGTAACTTTAGGCGCGGCGGCGGAGCTGGGCTTCGTGAGCCTCAGCGCCACGAGCGGCTATTCGGGATGGGTCGACATGTCTTGGACGTTCACGCGCAATTGGTGTTGGGTATGTGGCAATAACGACTACCCCAACTACTCAAAGGTCGTTTATGTCACGTAGTGGGGGCAAGATGGCGACAACACTGGTCAGACGGCGGCCAGCGATCTTCTTGGCCGCAGCCGTCGCAGTGATCGTGTTGGGTGTCGTCGTCGCCATCAACGCTCGGACGGGGGAAATCTCTGGTGGGCCGCTAACGTTGGGCGACATCCCCACCGAGACGCATATCCCGACGCCTGTGAACACTACGGTTACGTATGGCGTGCTGGTTCTACGCAACCGGGGGTCCGAGACCGCCACGATCAAGAGCATCGAGCTGGTGCCCGACGGCGACCAAGGGGGAGTAGAAGTCGTTGATATCCGGGTGTACGCGCTTTCCAGAGGTGCGGATATCATCGGCACCGCTCTGAACTACGACCCTCCGGCCCAGTCGGTTCCTGCTCGGGACAGCACTATCCCGCCGAGCAACGGCGAGAATGCGAGTGGTCAGGAACTCATCTTCGGGGTGCGCGGAGAAGATCCAGGCATCGCCAAATTCAAGGATGTGGAGATCCACTACCGCATTGGCTCTACCCGGTACGTGCTCTCGTCTCGGCATACCGTCTGGTTCTGTGTAGGAAAGGAGACATGCTAGTAGCGGGGTGTCACCCGTGTCGCTCAACCGCTTTTGACCTGCCGAGATGCTCCTGATCTTGATTGACGTACCGGTACGTACAGAGACTGAAACATGAGTGGAGGAAGCGCCGTCGCTCATGTTTCAGTCTCTCGTGCGGGAGCCGGAGCTGTAGCCAGATGTGTAGCTAGGACGCAGCGAATCCATCGGGTGGCCAGCCAGGGCTATTGCGTTCTAGATGCGCTGGTCACGGCCTTGATGAGATCGTGGGGGCGGCGGTTG